>NZ_JBXUGP010000025.1:0-94173 GCF_057180605.1 Serratia sp. HNCC26DJ206 | reverse complement strand
CAGTTGAACGTACAGCAGATTAGCATTAAGGCAGAATCGAAGGCTGGTCTGCGCCCTCTTTCTCCACTTTCTGCTGCAGCATGTGTTCACGTTTCATACCCAGTTTCAACGCCAGCGCGGACGCTACGTAGATAGAGGATACGGTACCGATGGACACACCGATCAGCATGGTCAGTGAGAAGCCCTGCAGCATCGCGCCGCCGAAGATGTACAGCATCAGAACCACCATCAACGTGGTAGCGGAAGTCATGATGGTACGGCTCAGCGTCTGGGTCAGCGACACGTTCATGATCTCGTAAGGCGTTCCGCGGCGGATCTTGCGGAAGTTCTCACGAATACGGTCGGAAACCACGATACTGTCGTTCAGCGAGTAACCGATAACCGACATCAAAGAGGCGACAATCGTCAGGTCAATCTCAATATGGAACAGCGACAGCACGCCCATAGTAATGACCACGTCGTGCGCCAGAGCGATAACCGCCCCCAACGCCAAACGCCATTCGAAGCGGAAGCCAACGTAAATCAGGATACAGATCAACGCCACCAGCAGCGCCATGCCGCCGGTTTGTGCCAACTCACTCCCTACGCTCGGGCCAACGAACTCGATACGCTTGACGGTCGCATTCTTGTCAACAGCATCGTTGATCACGCCGATCACTTTATTACCCAGCTCCTGCCCTGCGGTGCCGGTCGCGGGTGGCATACGCACCATCACGTCGCGGCTGCTGCCGAAGTTCTGAATAATCGGGTCCTTGAACCCAGCTTTTTCCAGCGTATCGCGCATCAGATCCAGATTCGCCGGTTTTTCCAGGTTGATTTCAATCACCGTACCACCGGTGAAATCCAGGCCCCAGTTAAAACCACGAACGGACATAATGGCGATTGACGCGATCAGCAGCAGCAATGAGATGCCGAAGGCCACGTAATCCCAGCGCATAAAGTCATAGACTTTACGGCCGTAGTTGAGTTGTTCAACAGTATAATCCTGTGCCACAACGCACTCCTCAGATAGACAGCTTGTTAATGCGCTTGCCGCCGTAAAGCAGGTTGACGATGGCACGGGTACCGACAATCGCGGTGAACATAGACGTCGCCACACCGATTGCGGTGGTAATTGCAAAGCCCTTGATCGAACCCGTACCCACTGCGTACAGAATGATCGCGGTAATCAGGGTAGTGACGTTGGCATCAACGATACTGGAGAACGCGCCTTTATAGCCCTCATGGATCGCCTGCTGAATGGATCGCCCATTCTTCAGCTCCTCCTTGATACGTTCGTTGATCAGTACGTTGGCGTCGACCGCCACCGCCAGCGTCAGCACGATCCCGGCAATCCCCGGCATCGTCAGCGTTGCACCCGGCAACAGTGACATCACGCCGACAATCAGCACCAGGTTAGCCATCAGCGCGCTTGAGGCGATCAGGCCAAACTTGCGGTACCAGACCACCATGAACACGATAGATGCCACCAAGCCCCACAGACAAGCCTCAAGACCCTGAGTGATGTTCTGCTGACCCAGCGTTGGGCCGATGGTCCGCTCTTCCACGATCTGGATAGGCGCAATCAGCGCACCGGCACGCAGCAGCAGCGAAAGCTGACGGGCTTCGTTCGGATTATCGATGCCAGTGATACGGAAGCTGTTGCCCAAGCGTGACTGAATATTCGCCACGTTGATCACTTCTTCCTGCTTCACGAGGATCGAACGGCCATTGGCGTCTTTCTTGCCGCTGTCTTTGTACTCCACAAACAGGGTCGCCATCGGTTTACCGATACTATCCTTGGTGAAGTTAGACATCGCGGTGCCACCGGCACTGTCCAGCGAGATGTTAACCTGCGGCTGGTTGTACTCGTCGGTGCTGGAAGTGGAATCAGTGATGTGGTCACCGGTGAGGATCACGCGCTTGTACAGCACGATCGGCTTGCCATCACGGGTGAATTTCACTTCAGAATCACCCGGTACGCGGCCGCTTGCTGCTGCGGTTGCATCCGCGTTGGTGTTCACCAGGCGGAATTCCAACGTCGCGGTCGCCCCCAGGATCTCTTTGGCACGGGCCGTATCCTGAATACCTGGCAGCTCAACGACAATGCGGTCCGCTCCCTGGCGCTGTACCAAAGGTTCAGCAACGCCGAGCTGGTTGACACGGTTACGCAGGATGGTGATGTTCTGCTGCACCGCATACTCACGCGCTTCGCTCAGACGCGCATCGGTCATTGTTGCTTTCAGCGTGTTGGTGCCATTGGCTGAAAGCACCAGATCGCGCTGGCGTGGGGCCATGAAGCTGATCGCCTGATCGCGTGCAGCATCGTCGCGGAAGCGGACTTCCACACCGTTGTTTTCCAGCTTGCGGATCGCAGCATAGGGAATGCCCTTTTCACGCAGTTCACTGCGCAGGGTATCCATGGTTTGTTCTTGCAACTTGCCAAGCGCGGTATCCATGTCAACTTCCATCAGGAAGTGCACGCCACCACGTAAGTCCAGACCCAGTTTCATCGGCTCTGCGTTCAGCAGCCTCAACCAGGTTGGCGTTGCCGGAGCAAGGTTCAGCGCCACAACATATTTATCACCCAATTCTGCCATCAAGGCTTCACGGGCGCGCAGCTGAACGTCAGGATCTTTAAAGCGAGCCAGGATGGCACCGTTTTCCAGCGCAATCGACTTGCTCGCAATATTATCTTTTTCTAATACGTTACGGACTTGGTCCAGCGTAGCTTCACTGGCGGCGACACCGCGCGCGCCAGTGATTTGTACGGCCGGATCCTCACCGTAAATGTTGGGAAGTGCATAAAGCAGACCGACGAGGATCACGACGATCAACATCAGATACTTCCACAAAGGATAACGGTTTAGCACGGCAGTTCCCTTAGGGAAAACGAAATTACAGGGCCTTCATAGTACCTTTCGGCAGAACGGCCGCCACGAAGTCACGCTTGATCATCACTTCCGTGGTGTCATTCAGCGCAATGGCAATGATACCGGTGTCAGCCACTTTGGTGACGCGGCCAATCAGGCCACCGGTGGTCAACACTTCATCACCCTTGCCGATGGAGTCCATCAGTTTCTTGTGATCTTTAGCGCGTTTCTGCTGTGGACGCAGGATCATGAAATAGAAAATCAGACCAAATACCACCAGCATAATGATCAGAGAGTACGGGCTTCCCTGAGCCGGAGCCCCTGCGGATGCGACGGCGTCAGAAATGAAAAAGCTCATTGAAAATCCCTCATTAAGTTATTAATTATTGAATCAAGCAGTTAAAGATGGAACCGGCTTACCGATCCGCTCATAAAAATCTGCAACAAACAGCTCTAATTTACTCTCTTCAATAGCCTGGCGTAAACCCGCCATTAAGCGCTGGTAGTATCGCAGGTTATGAATTGTGTTCAATCGGGCACCTAATATTTCGTTGCAACGATCAAGATGATGCAAGTAGGCGCGGCTGTAATGGCGGCAGGTATAGCAATCACAGTCCTTGTCCAGCGTAGAAGTATCATCCTTGTGCTTGGCATTACGGATTTTTACCACACCGTCAGTCACAAACAAATGGCCGTTCCGGGCATTACGCGTTGGCATCACGCAATCGAACATATCGATACCGCGACGCACACCTTCTACCAGATCTTCCGGCTTGCCAACCCCCATCAGATAGCGTGGCTTATCTTCTGGAATTTGCGGGCAAACATGCTCGAGAATGCGATGCATATCCTCTTTTGGCTCACCGACCGCCAAACCGCCCACAGCGTAACCATCAAAGCCGATATCCACCAGCCCTTTTACTGAAACATCACGTAAATCTTCGTAAACCCCGCCCTGAATAATACCGAACAAAGCATTCTTATTATTCAGTTCATCAAAACGCTGACGGCTGCGCTGCGCCCAGCGCAACGACATTTCCATCGAACGCTTGGCGTAGTCCCAATCGGCCGGATAAGGCGTACACTCATCGAAAATCATCACGATGTCAGACCCCAGGTCATACTGGATTTCCATCGATTTTTCCGGGCTGAGGAACACTTTATCGCCGTTAATCGGGTTACGGAAATAGACGCCTTCCTCTTTGATCTTGCGCATCGCTCCCAGGCTGAACACCTGGAAACCACCGGAATCGGTCAGGATCGGGCCGTGCCACTGCATAAAGTCATGCAGATCGCCGTGCAGTTTCATGATCTCCTGCCCTGGGCGCAGCCACAGGTGGAAGGTGTTACCCAGCAGGATCTGCGCGCCGGTTTCTTTCACTTCTTCCGGCGTCATGCCTTTAACCGTACCGTAGGTACCTACCGGCATAAAGGCCGGGGTTTCCACTACGCCACGTTCAAAGACCAGGCGGCCACGGCGAGCACGACCATCGGTTGTTTGTAATTCGTACTTCACAAAACCTCCAGCACCGGAAAAACAGTCCGATGACATTAAAACAGGGCCACGCGGTGCGCGTAACCCAGGGATTCATCTTCACTCGCCGACGGATTCACTCTCTGCCTGCGGATTACGGCTGATAAACATCGCATCACCGTAGCTGAAAAAGCGGTACTGCTCGGCCACCGCCTGCTGATAGGCCTTCATGGTGTTCTTATAGCCAGCAAAGGCAGAAACCAGCATGATCAGCGTCGATTCCGGCAGGTGGAAATTGGTCACCAGCGCATCAATCACCTGATAATGGTAGCCCGGATAGATAAAGATCTGGGTATCGCCAAAAAACGGGGCAATCAGCGCATCCTGGCAGGCCTTGGCGGCGCTTTCCAACGAACGTACCGAGGTAGTCCCCACAGCCACCACGCGTTTACCACGCGCTTTACAGGCCAATACCGCATCTACCACTTCCTGCGGCACTTCGGCGTATTCCGCATGCATTACGTGCTCTTCAATGGTTTCCACCCGCACCGGCTGGAAGGTTCCGGCGCCAACGTGCAAGGTAACAAACGCCATTTCAACGCCCTTGGCCCGCAGCGCCGCCAACAACGGTTCGTCGAAGTGCAACCCGGCGGTGGGTGCCGCAACGGCACCCGGTTTTTCGCTGTAGACGGTCTGATACAGTTCACGATCGGCATCTTCATCAGGGCGATCGATATACGGTGGCAGTGGCATATGGCCAACCGCGTTGAGGATAGTGAAAACGTCACGATCGTCATTGAAACGCAGTTCAAACAACGTGTCATGGCGAGCAACCATAGTAGCGGCAATGCTTTCATCGTCGCCCAGCAGCAGTTCAGCACCGGGTTTCGGCGCTTTGGATGCCCGCACGTGCGCCAGCACGCGGTGATCGTCCAGCACCCGCTCCACCAGCACTTCAATTTTGCCACCGCTGACCTTGCGGCCAAACAGGCGCGCCGGGATCACGCGCGTATTGTTAAATACCAGCAGATCGCCAGCTTCCAGCTTATCCAGCAGATCGGTGAATACGCCGTGCGTCAAGGCTCCGGTCGGCCCGTCCAGTTGCAGCAAACGACAAGCGCTACGCTCCGGCTGCGGATAGTGGGCAATCAAAGACTCAGGGAGTTCAAAAGAAAAATCGGCGACGCGCATGGGTATTCACTTCTTCAATAGATAACTAAATTGGGGAAAAACAGGCGGTACAGTCTAAAGCCGTGAGCGGCCAGCAGCAAGAAATAAGGAGGCATTGCATAACTTGCGTTATAGTTGCCAAATGAATTTTCTTGCTCATCTCCATCTGGCCCAGCTTGCCGAAAGCTCGTTACTGGGCAACCTACTGGCCGATTTCGTGCGTGGCAACCCTGCCGGGGACTACGATCCCGAGGTGGTTGCTGGCATTATGATGCACCGCCGCGTCGACGTGCTGACCGATACCTTGCCTGAAGTCCGGGCTTGCCGTGACTATTTCAGCGCCGAATTCCGCCGCGTTGCGCCGATTACGCTCGATGTGGTGTGGGATCACTTTCTGGCGCGCCACTGGCAGCAGCTTGAACCCACCCACAGCCTGCAGAATTTCACTGAGGAAGCGCGCGGCCAGATTATGCCGCATCTGCCGCTGATGCCTGCACGCTTCCAGAATCTGAACCACTATATTTGGCCGGAACGCTGGCTGGAACGCTATGCCGAGCTGCCGTTTATCGCAAAGGTGTTACAAGGCATGGCCAGCCGCCGCCCGCGCCTGGGTGCTCTGGCGGGTTCTTTTGCCGACGTGGAACGCCATTATCATCAGCTTGAAACACACTTCTGGCAGTTTTACCCGCAGATTATGCAACAGGCGAAAAACAAGGCGCTGTAATCCGCTGCCTAAATGCTATCTAGCACGCAGGATCACAAGAAATTGTCTTTTAACACTTGCCCTTTTATGCGAAAAGGTTATTTTTAAAGCTTGCTAAATTTAATCTCTCGGTTTGATAGGTAAAAGCTATCTCATCGATTGGTCATTTACCCTTTATTCACCGAGTCACGGCCCCTATACTGGCTCTTGCTTTTACATCAACCCCCTAACAACTATTACAGGAGTAATTATGGTCCTGGTAACTCGTCAAGCCCCTGACTTCACCGCTGCTGCCGTACTGGGCAACGGCGAAATCGTTGAAAACTTCAACCTGAAGAAGCACCTGAACGGCAAACCAGCCGTAGTCTTCTTCTGGCCGATGGACTTCACCTTCGTATGTCCTTCTGAGCTGATCGCTTTCGATCACCGTTATGAAGAATTCCAGAAGCGCGGCGTTGAAGTTGTAGGCGTTTCCTTCGACTCAGAATTCGTCCACAACGCATGGCGTAAAACCCCTGTCGACAAAGGCGGCATCGGTGAAGTGAAATACGCAATGGTTGCTGACGTTAAGCGCGAAATTCAGAAAGCTTACGGCATCGAACATCCAGATGCTGGCGTAGCACTGCGTGGTTCTTTCCTGATCGACAAAAACGGCATCGTACGTTCGCAGATCGTTAACGACCTGCCAATCGGCCGTAATATCGACGAAATGATCCGTACCGTTGACGCACTGCAATTCCACGAAGAGCACGGCGAAGTGTGCCCAGCTCAGTGGGAGAAAGGCAAAGCGGGTATGGGCGCCTCTCCAGACGGCGTGGCTAAATACCTGTCTGAGAACGCCTCCAAGCTGTAATTTCAGCTTGCCTGCGTGTGAACCGGTCAGCCCTGCTGGCCGGTTTTTTTTTGCCCATATACCCATCGTCAATCAAACCGCAGGGGTGTTGGCTGCCTTCGTTCACCCCAGTCACATAGTAGGCTATGCTCCTGGGGATTCTCTCAGTTGCCGCCTACCTGCATTTTGATTGAACTTGGGTATAGCCCGGGCATTTGCACCTATTTTGTGCTTTACCTCTCTGTTTTAACTCATACTGCATAACCCGCATTCCCCCTGCCGCTACTATCATTATCCGGCCTGTTCTTTGCGTTTAAAGACTGGCAAATAGTCTCATCACAATAAGAATCGACAGGAGTCGTTATGTTTTTGCAAAAATGGAGTCAACCACTGACCTTGGCGGCCTTGCTGGTCAGCAGCAACCTGTACGCCGCTTCCAATCCGGCGGTAGAAGCCAAGAATGGCATGGTCGTGACATCGCAACATCTGGCATCACAGGTCGGCGTAGATATTCTCAAGATGGGTGGCAATGCGGTAGATGCCGCAGTGGCAGTGGGTTACGCACAGGCGGTGGTTAACCCTTGCTGCGGCAATATCGGTGGCGGCGGCTTTATGACCGTACACTTGGCCGATGGCACCGACACCTTTATCAACTTCCGCGAAACCGCTCCGGCTGCGGCCAGTGCCGATATGTATCTGGATGCCAACGCCAAGGTAAAAAAAGACGCCAGCCTGTACGGATATCTGGCTTCTGGCGTACCCGGTACGGTACTGGGGATGGAAACCGCACGCGAGAAATACGGTAAATTGAGCCGTGAGCAAGTGCTCGCACCGGCAATCAAGCTGGCGCGCGAAGGCTTCATCCTGACGCGGGCCGACACCGATATTCTCGACACCACCATCACACGTTTTAAGCAAGATCCGGAAGCAGCAAAAATCTTCCTGCGTAAAGATGGCTCACCGCTGCAACCGGGCGATTTACTGGTGCAAACCGACCTGTCTAATACGTTGGAAGCGATCGCCAAACAAGGCCCTTCAGCCTTCTATCTGGGCAAAATTCCACAGGCGGTGGAGGATGCTGCCAAAAAAGGCGGTGGGATCCTGACGGCGGCCGATTTTGCCAGCTATAAAGTCACCGAAAGTGCCCCTATCACCTGCAGCTACCGCGGCTATAAATTCGTTTCCGCACCACCGCCCAGCTCCGGCGGCGTGACGCTGTGCGAAACGCTAAATATTGTCGAAGGTTACGATCTGAAAAGCATGGGCTTTAACTCGGCGGCGGCGATCCACACCATGACCGAAGCCATGCGCCATGCCTATATGGACCGTAATACCTACCTCGGCGATCCGGCGTTTATTAAAAACCCGGTTGATCGGTTGGTGAGCAAGAGCTACGCCGAGCAGATCCGCAAGCAGATTGTGGCCAATAAAGCGACGCCTTCCGAAAACGTGCAGCCCGGCATGGAACCGCACGAAAAACCGGAAACCACCCACTATTCCATCGTCGATGGCCAAGGGAATGCGGTGTCTACTACCTACACCGTCAATGGCCGTTTCGGTTCGGTGGTGATCGCACCGGGCACCGGTTTCTTCCTCAATGATGAAATGGACGATTTCACCGTCAAAGTGGGCGAGAAAAACCTTTACGGTTTGGTACAGGGCACAGCAAACGCCATCGCCCCCGGTAAGCGCCCACTATCCTCGATGAGCCCGACGCTGGTGACCAAAGACAATAAAATCTTTATGGTGCTCGGCTCGCCGGGCGGTTCACGCATCATCACCATCACGCTGCAAACCGCGCTGAACATCATCGACCACGGTATGGCACCGCAGGAAGCGGTGGATGCTCCACGTATTCATCATCAGTGGCTGCCGGATGAGGTGTATTACGAACAGCGCGGCGTGTCTGCCGATACGCTGAAAATTCTGAAGGAAATGGGCTATAAGATGGTCGAGCAGAACCCTTGGGGCGCCGCCGAACTGATTCTGGTGGGCTTACCGGGTGCCGCCGGTGTTGCCCCAGCCAACTCCGGTAATGATTCCGCCGTTTCCGGCAAAGTGCGCGAAGGTTACTTGTATGGCGCCAACGACGTGCGCCGCCCGGCCGGTTCAGCCGTGGGGTACTGATTCCCAGACCTGATGTCTTGCCAGGCGGAAAAGTTCGCCTGGCATCCTGTAGGTGCCTTCCTTACAATAGCGTTCTGTTGATGCATTAAAGCAAGGATTAACGGTGTCGAAAGCAAAATCAAATGCGACCATTGTAGATATTGCCCGCCGAGCTAACGTGACTAATATCACTGTTTCCCGCGCTTTTAATAAGCCCGAATTGTTAAAGCCGGAAACGCTTGAAAAAATCCATGCTATCGCCAAAGAGCTTAATTATGTTCCCAATGCCTTTGCTCAGGGATTAAAAAAAAGCAGCAGCCAGATTATCGGTATTGTCACCAGCAGTTTGTATAACCCGTTTTATTCCAACTTAATTCAAACCATATCGCGTATTGCTCGCCAGCAGGGCTATCAGATTATGCTGTTTGATACCGATGGCAGTGAAGTGGCAGAGATGCAGGCAATTCAGGCACTGTTTGGTTATAAAGCACGCGGCATTTTATTATCCGCCGTACGCGATGATAAAAACTATCAACCGGCCTATCTGAACCAGGCTGAGCGCTATCACACCCCACTGATTCTTATAGACCGGGATATTTATAATCAGCAACTGAGCGGCGTATTTCTTAATAACCTGGAGATCGGTAAGCTTTCCGGTAAATATCTTGCCGAACAGCCAGACAGCAAAATCCTTATTCTCGGTGGCCCCGCAGATTCAGAAATCACTCTGATGCGTACTCAGGGGATTATCGATGCCTTGGCAAACAGAAATAGTGAAATCACCATCATCAACGGCGATTATGATTTTATTTCACAGGCGGCGCAGGTTAAAGAATACCTTGCTGATGCGCAAAACCAGCCGCACTATATTGTCGGCCTGAATGGCATTATCACGCTCGGTGCCATTTCACTCTGTCACCAGCTAAATATTTTTGATCGGATAAAATTCTTTTCCATCGATGAGCCGCCCAAAGCCAGTGATTACGGCTTACAGATCGCCGGTGTCTATCATGATACGC
Source organism: Serratia sp. HNCC26DJ206 (assembly GCF_057180605.1). Lineage (NCBI taxonomy): Bacteria > Pseudomonadati > Pseudomonadota > Gammaproteobacteria > Enterobacterales > Yersiniaceae > Serratia > Serratia sp. HNCC26DJ206. The sequence continues at coordinate 84,017 of NZ_JBXUGP010000025.1, read as the reverse complement.
AGATGCTAGGGGAAATCGCCGCAGAACTGCTGTTCAATGCCATCAAAGATACCCCTAACGATCAACCTTTAAGGCGTGAGTTTTTCACCGGGAAATTACTGATTCAATAAAGCTCAGGTTGCCGTGGCTGACGACAACCTGAGTAATTTCTACTGCCCGTAGTAGGCATTTTTACCGTGTTTGCGCAGAAAATGCTTATCCAGCAACAGCGGCTGCATCGGTGAGATCGCCGGTGCCAACTGCCGCGTAGCCATCGCCATCGCCGCCACTTCTTCCATGACCACCGCATTGTGTACCGCATCAGCCGCCGTTTTGCCCCAGGCGAACGGGCCATGAGAATAGACCAGCACCCCCGGTACCTGCTGCGGATCGCGATCGCTAAGCTGAAAAGTTTCAACGATCACGTTGCCGGTTTCTCGCTCGTAGTCACCGGCAATTTCTGCCTCACTCATTGGCCGCGTGCAGGGAATATCGCCATAAAAATAGTCGGCATGGGTGGTGCCCAACGCCGGGATCGGCTGCCCGGCCTGCGCCCAGATGGTGGCATTGCGGCTATGGGTATGCACAATACCGCCGATATGCGGGAATGCGCGATACAGCGCCAGATGAGTATCGGTATCGGAAGAGGGTTTGCGCTGCCCTTCGCGCACCACGCCGTCCAAATCCACCACCACCAAATCATCCAGCGTCATCGCCTCATAGGCGATCCCGGAAGGTTTGATCACTACCAGCCCCTGCTGGCGGTCGATCGCCGACACATTCCCCCAGGTAAAGGTCACCAAACCGTAGCCGGGTAGGCTGAGATTTGCCGCTAATACCTGCTGTTTCAGTTCGCTTAACATGCCATGTCCCCTATTTGCCTCTGTTGCTCAATCCAGCGTTTGGCCTGAGCAATGTGTTGCTTATCTTCACCATCGTTACGCGCCCACATCTCCAGCAGGAACGGGCCCTGATAGTTCAAGCGTTTTAAAACGGCAAAGGTATGGGCAAAATCGACGCAGCCGCTGCCAAAAGGGACATCGCGAAATTGCCCCGTCGCGCCGGGTGCCACCGCTAAGGTGTCTTTCAAATGGATGGCGGTGATCTTATCGATGCCCTGTTCCAGCTCAAAAGCCACGTCATTACCCCAGGCGCTCAGGTTGCCAATGTCGGGGTAAACGGTGAACCACGGGCTGGCAATCTGCCGCGAGAACTCGCGCCACTTGCTGATGCTGTTGATAAAAGGGGTATCCATGATCTCCACCGAGAGCATCACCTGAGCCTTAGCCGCCAGCGCAACCGCCCACTGCATACCTTCGATAAAACGCTGACGCGTGTGGCGGTCCGAACTTTCGTAATAGACGTCATAGCCCGCCAGTTGAATATTCCGGATGCCGAGGTCCACCGCAAAGTCCAGCGCCTTCTCCATCAACACCCGCGCCTGTTGGCGGGTGGCCGCATCGGCGCTGCCAAAAGGGTAACGCCGATGCGCCGACAGGCACATGCTGGGCAAGGCGATGCCGCTGTCAAAGCGGGCGTTAATCAGCGCTAAACGCTGTTGACGATCCCAGTCCAAACGCTGCTGGCGTTCGGGCTGCTCATCAATGGAGATCTCCATAAACTGAAAGCCCAACTCGCTGGCAGCATCCAGCCGTTGCGCCCAATCAAGCTGTGCCGGCAAGGCTTTCTCGTACAGCCCCAGGCACAGAGTATTAGTGGTTTGCATTCTTGACCTCACTTAATGCCTGGGCGATCGCCAGATAGCCCGTAAAGCGATCGCGTAAACGCCGGTTGGCAGCCGCATCGGGGAAATAGGTGTGTAATTCAGGCTGAACCACCTGCACCGCTTCGGTAAAGCTGGCGTATTCGCCCGCGCCCACGGCGGCACAGAGCGCGGCGGCGCGGCAGCCGCTTTGCTGAATATCCACCACCTCCAGCGGCAAATTGCCTGCGTTGGCAAACATCTGCATCCAGATGGCCGACTGCGTCGGGCCACCGGTCATACGGATCCGTTCCACCCGGGGGTTCAGCGCCACCATGCGATCCTGATGGATCAGATGCGAGAACACGATGCCCTGATAAATGGCATGAACAATATCGGCCATATCATGGTGGCCCCCCAGGCCGATCAGCCCGCCGGGCAGATTGCTGCCGAAGTTAGAACCATACAGGTAGGGTAAAAACACAATATCGCTGGGCCGCTCGCTGCGCTCAGCCACCCAACGGTTGAATTGCGCATAGCGCTGATGGTCATTGTCACAAAACTGGCGCAAGAACCAGGCCAGATTGCCCGCTGACGTTGGGCTACCTTCGTGCACAAAATAGCGGTCCGCCATGCAGTAACGCCCCCAGGCAAAAGGGTGCGCAGAGGGGATCACACTTTCGGTCACGCAGGTGGCTATCGACCAGGTGCCCGCCACCGTGCTCAGAATGCGATCGTCCACTACCCCGGAACAGAGCGCGGCACCCACCACATCAAATAAACCGCCATACACCGCCGTTCCGGCAGACAATCCACACTGCGCAGCGGCACTGGCGGTGACCTGCCCGGCCAGTTCGGCCGATCCCAACAGCGGCGCGGTTTTATCAGCCACCTCTTCAATGCCAAAGGCCGCCATCAGCAGCGGATCGTAGTCCGCAAGCTGCTGATTAAACAGGTTGCTGCCGGAGATATTGGTTACCTCTGCCGCCACCTCACCGGTCAGGCGAAAACGCAGATAGTCGTGCGCCATCAGCACCGCATCAATCGCGTCGTACTGCGCAGGTTCATACTGCTTCATCCAGCGCAATAACACCGCCGGATGGCTGCTCCAGATGGGCTGCAAGCTGCGGGGATAGGTAATCTCTTCAACCCCTTGTTGCTGTAATTCGGCGACCATCGCAGCAGCGCGGGTATCTGACGAAACGATGCCGTTGCGCACCGGCTTGCCCTGTGCATCAATCGCATACAGCCCTTTGCCGTGCGACGAAAAACTGACGCCGCGCACCCGGTCACCACTTACCGCCGCCTTGTGCAGCACCTGACGGATGGTCGAGCAAAGATCCTGCCATAAGGCTTCCATCTCGCGCTCGCTAAAACCCGGTTGCAGGGATAAGGCTTCACCATCACATTGCGCAACGGCAATTTCCTCACCGTTAGCGCGGTACAACCCCGCCTTGATCACCGTGCCACCAATATCAACGCCTAGAAAATATCTCATCGCTGTGCCCCTGCCGTTATTTACGGCGGCTAGAACTGAGGTAAATGGCCGCGAGAATAATGCCGCCCTTAACCACGTTCTGAATGTAGGGTGAGACGCTCATCAGATTGAGGCCGTTGTTCAGTACGCCAAGCATCATCGCGCCGACCAGAGTGCCAATAATCGCCCCGCGTCCACCGGAGATCGCCGCCCCGCCCAGTACCACGGCGGCGATAGCATCCAGTTCAAAGCCATCACCGGCGTTCGGTTGCCCGCTCATCAGGCGTGAGGTCAAGACCAACCCCGCCAGCGCCGCAGTAACCCCGCTGACCACGTACACCAACACCTTATAGCGAGATACGCGAATACCGCTCAGGCGCGCGGCCTCTTCGTTGCCACCAATGGCGTAAACATAGCGGCCGAACGGCAGATGGTTGAGCATCAGCCATGCCAGAACATACACGCCAGCCATGATCAGGATCGGCACCTGTATGCCCAGGAATGAACCGCGCCCGAAGAAGGAGAACATCTCTGGCAGCCCGGAAATCGGATAACCCCCGGTGTACAGCAGCGCCAAACCGCGGGCGATGCCCATTGACGCCAGCGTCACGATGATCGGCGGCATGCGCAGATAAGCAATGCACGCGCCGTTAGCGAGGCCGAACAGAGCGCCAATCAGCAGCGCAGCGACCATCGCCAGTGGAATCGGGACGCCACCGAGCATCAATCCGGCGGCGATCGAGCCAGACAGCGCCATCACCGGCCCGACCGAGAGATCGATCCCCCCGGTCAGGATCGCGCAGGTCATCCCCACCGCGATAATGGCGTTAATTGATACCTGCCGCGCTACGTTGGTCAGGTTATTGACCGTAAGAAAGCTGTCATTAAACAGGCTCATCAATAAGAACAGGATGACAAAACCGATAAATGGCAGCACGGCAGGGTGGTGCAACCATTTATCCCAGCGCTTGCCGAGGCTCTGCTTTGGGGCATAGCCGGTAGTTGGAGACTGTTCAATTCCGATCATAATGCACTCCCGGTCGCGTGAAGCATGATGTTGTGAGACTCGATTTCATCACCGGCTAATTCGGCCACAATGTGGCCAGCGCGGAATACCAGAACGCGATCGCAAACGCCGATAATTTCCGGTAACTCTGATGAAATCATGATGATAGAAATGCCTTCCTGCGTGAGCTGCTGCATCATCTGATAGATTTCAGACTTCGCACCAACGTCAATCCCGCGTGTCGGCTCATCAAAAATAAGAATGTTACAGTCATTGTTCAGCCAGCGGGCAATGACCACTTTCTGTTGATTACCGCCGCTCAGGGTGTTGACTGCCGTATCCGGATCCGGCGTTTTCACCCCAACTTCACGGATCAGACGGCACACATTGGCGTTGTCCTTGTGGCTATTGACAAAAATCTTGCCGAAGCGCTCGTGGCGATTAAGCGTGATGTTCTGGGCCACGGAAAACGGCAATACCAACCCTTCGGTTTTGCGGCTTTCCGGCAGCAGACCGATACCTTGCTTCAGCGCCTCTGCCGGGTTACGCAGCGTTACGGGTTGCCCGCAGAGACTGACCCGTTTGCGATAGCAAGCACTTGCACCAATCAATGCGGATACCGTTTCTGTGCGGCCTGAGCCTACTAACCCGGCAAAGCCCAGAATTTCCCCTTTGAACAGATGGAAATTATCTTCCTGCTGCTGTTTGCTGCGTTGGATGCTGGCTTCCAACAGGCGTACCGAGGTGTCTACCGCGTGCAGCTTCGGCGGAAAAGCGTTCTCGATTTTGCGCCCGACCATCAGCTTCACCAGTTCATCCACGTTGGTGTCCGCCGTGGGCAACGTCTGTACATAGGTGCCGTCGCGCAGCACGGTAATCTGGTCGCAGACGGTGAAGATTTCGTCCAGATGATGGGAGATAAACACCATGCCGACGCCGAGCAATTTCAGATCGTTCATTACGCTGAACAGGTGTTCGGCTTCGCCTGGGGTTAACGTAGCCGTGGGTTCGTCCAACACCAAAACGCGCGCATCCAGCGACAGCGCTTTGGCAATCTCGACAAACTGCTGCTGAGCAACGCTGAGTTGTTCAACCGGGCAATCGAGATCGATATTCACCGCCAGGCGTTTGAATATCGACTCGGCCTTTCTGCGCATGGTTTTTCGGTCTAATAATCCCCATTGGTTTTTGATTTCCCGATTGAGGAATATATTGTCGATGGCGTTCATGTAAGGAATTAATGAGAACTCCTGAAATATTATTCCCACACCGGCATCAATAGCCTGACGGTAATTATCGAAGTGCTGCTGGTTACCTTCGATCATTATTTCGCCGGAGTCCGGTTGATGAATGCCGCACATGATTTTAACCAGCGTTGATTTACCGGCACCATTCTCCCCCAGCAAGGCATGTATCTGGCCGGGTTGAATAGTGAGATCAATACCGTCCAATGCTTTCACACCCGGAAAGGATTTTTTAATCTGCTTTAATTCTAATAATGCCGTCACGATAAACTCCTCCGAGTATACCCGTCATACTTCAAGCTGCATGTGCGTTGGCTTTCCTCGCTCACCCCAGTCACATAGTGGACTATGTTCCTGGGGATTCGCTGCGTTGCCGCCTTCCTGCAACTCGAATTATTTAGGGTATCTGTCGCTCCACCACAGGGCAGAGCGATAACAAGCGCTTACCAGCTAAAACCGGCCGCGTTGCTGCTGTCGATCAGTTTCACTTTCACCGGAATGGTCTTCGGTACGTTGGCACCCCAGTGGCGCGCCAGCGCAATTCCCAGGGCAATACGCATCTGATCGCGCGGGAACTGGGCGGAGGTGGCGATAAACGGTGAGTTCGGCTTCAGGATCTCTTTAATCGCTTCAGGGTGACCATCAACGCTCACCAGTTTGACCTTGGCACCGTTGCTTTCAATCGCCGCTAAGGCTCCCAAGGCGCCTACGTCGTTAACGCTGAAAATACCGGCCAGATCGGGCGTGGATTGCAGCATGTTTTCGGTCACCGTCAGTGCGGTATCACGCTCTTGCTTGCCGTTTTGCTTGGTGACGATCTTCATCTCCGGGTGCTTTTTAATCGCATCCTCAAAGCCGCGCACGCGTTCAAGAATCGGCACCACCGGGATGCCATCCAGGATCGCCACTTTGCCCTTGTTACCCAGTGATTTCGCCAGGTATTCACCGGCCTGGAAACCGGCATCATAGTTTTCTGATCCGACGAAGGAATCCAGCGGGCCTTCGGCCTGGGCATCGATCGCCACCACGACCGCCCCGGCTTTATGGGCCGCAATCACCGCCGACTGCACGCCAACCGAATCCGTCGGGTTAATCAGCAAAATATCCACTTTCTTTTGCAGCATATCTTCAACGTCATTAATCTGCTTGGATACATCGTGACGAGCATCGGCGATATACACCTTGGCACCAATATCATTCGCCGCCTGTTCTAATGCCTGCTTCATTGAAACAAAATATTCGTTATTCATCTCCTGAAAAGAAACACCAATCGTAATTTGCTTGGCAATTACTGATTGACTGGCAATCAGCATGCCGCCTGCCAGAATAACCGGCAGCGTTTTTTTGATAAAAGAAAACATATTTTATTCTCCTGTAGGGTAGTCATTATTATCAGAACAACAATATGAATTAACCTATACTCGTCATACTTCAAGTTGCATGCGCGTTGGCTGCGCTTGATCACCCCAGTCACATAGTTATCTATGTTCCTGGGGTGATCAAGCTTGCCGCCTTCCTGCAACTCGAATTATTTAGAGTATATTTAACAGCAATAGCATCCCATGCTTGGTAAAAAGCATTTAAATCGTCGTTTAAAAATCGAGAGTTAAGGAACCAAAATAACCTTAATAGAATCCGTTGAGTCAGCGATTGCAAAAGCCTGATCCCAATCGTTTAATGAATAACTGTGGGTGACCACGCCTCTGGATGTCACCAGACCACGCTCAAACAGATCGATGGCGATTTCATAGCTGTAAGGTGCCAAATGCGCACCACGGATATCCAACTCTTTGCGATCGCCAATAATTGACCAGTCGACGGTGGTTTCTTTGCCAAATACGCTGAACTCAACAAAGCGCCCCAGCTTGCGGATCATCTGCAAGCCTTGGGTAACGCCAATCGGCGCCCCGGTCGCTTCGATATACACATCACAACCATAGCCGCCGGTTAATGACTTGACGATTTTATCAGCATCTTCTTTCAGCGGGTTGATCACCACGTCTGCGCCAAATTCTTTGGCAAGCTCCAGACGCTCATCAATGGCATCGATCACGATCAGTTTTTTCGGCGTTTTCAACCGCGCAACCTGCACCATGCACAAACCCAGCGGCCCGGCACCGGCCAGCACCACCACGTCATCCAGTTGGATATCACCGCGCGCAACGGTGTGGATGGCACAGGCCATCGGTTCGATCAGCACCGCATCTTCGTGGCTGAGGCTTTCCGGGATCTTATGCACGATAGCGTTTTCCGAAAAGCGCATGTATTCCGCCATCCCGCCTTCGGCGACATCTTTCTGGAAACCGTAGATATTGTGTGTTTCGCACATCCAATAACTGCCAGACTTACAGTAACGGCATTCCCAGCAAGGCACGATCTGCTCGGCGATCACCCGCTCACCAATCCGGTACTTTTTCTCAGTACCTTCGCCCATGGCGACGATGCGGCCATAAAACTCGTGGCCCGGCACCACTGGCGGTTTTACCCAAGGCGTTTCGCCCCAGAACATTTGGGCACCGTTTTTACATTTACAGTCCCCGGCGCAGATCCCACAGCCTTCAACTTTGATCACCAACTCCTTGGCTTTTGGCAACGGCGTCGGCACCTGTTCAAAACGGTAGTCCTGTGGGCCATGGCAAACCACCGCTCGCATCTTCTCTGGTAACTGGTTCATTTCACTCTCCATTATCAACTTTATCAGGCTAAAAACCAAAATGTTGACGTTGTCATTTTTAGTTTTAAAAAATCCAACATGACTGTTAATTGATATATTTCATCATATTAGACATATAACACCCATAAAAACCATAAATGACAACGTAAACATTGAGCATCATATAACCAAAGCTTAGAAAACAAATGTTTGAACGAAGTCACAGTTCATTAACATCTAGTCTAAAAGTGCTACAGATTTCCGATCGTGATCACATTAGCAGAGGGCATACATTGAAGAATAAGGTGGGGAATGAACTGAGCGTTGCGATCAATAGCAACGCTCAGCTGGTTGGAAAGAGTGGCTAAATATTCAGCGGTTAAGCCGCCAAAGCGAAGCAGATTCAGCACCTAGCCGCAGTTGCAGCCCCGTGTCTGTTGCGCTGAGTTCGCTTTCCCCTTCTAACCGTTGCCATTGCCCTTTAGCCAACAGCGGGCTGTATGGCAATACTGCTTCGCCGCTGCCGCTGCGTTGCAACGCCACCAGCACCTGCTCTTGCTGGTAAGTACGTACAAACACCAGCGTTTCTCCTGCGGCATACAGCACCTGGCAACCGCCGCGCCGCAGCGCTTTACTCTGCTTACGCAGCGCAATCAGGCGTTGGAACAGATGTAGCAGTTGGTGATCCCACTGGCTTTCATCCCACGGGAAGGTCTTACGGCAGAACGGATCGTTGCCGCCGTCCAAACCGATTTCGTCGCCATAATACAGGCAAGGTACCCCGATCCAGCTCATTAGCCACACCGCCGCCATCTGCATGCGCTGGGAGTTATTTTCCAACATCGTCAAAAAGCGTGCGGTGTCGTGGCTGTCCAGTTGGTTAAACTGAATAAGCTGACGATGGTGCGGCAACCCGGCACGATAGCCATCCATCCACTCTGCGCAAACGGCCGCATCAATCTGTACCGGATGATAGGCTACGTCCTGGCCCGCTAGAAACGCCCGCACCGGTAAGGCAAAGCCCACATAGTTCATGGCGGCGTCTTCGACTCCGGCATGCAACCAACGACGGGCATCGCCAAAATGCTCGCCCAAAACATAGGCTTCCGGGTTCTCCTGCTTGACCGCCTGATAAATCCCAGCCAAATGGTGCAAATTACCCTCTGCTCCGCCGTTCTCCCCCAGCATATGCACCACATCCAGCCGCCAACCGTCGATACTGTAAGGCGGCCGCATCCAATGGCGCACCACGCTGCTGTTGGCGCGATAAATAACATCCACCACCTGTGGTTCAGCAAAATTGAGCTTGGGCAGATTGGTATGGCCTTTCCAGGTTAGCGCCTCGCCATCCGGGTAGAAATTAAACCAGCCGCGATAAGGGGAATCCGGGTTATGGCAAGCGCCCTGATCGGCCTGCTGATAGCGATCAAACCACGGGTGCGAATCGCCGGTATGGTTGAAAACCCCGTCCAACAGCATTTTCATGCCCACCTTGTGAGTGCTTACTCGCAAACGCTGTAGCGCTTCATTGCCGCCAAAATATGGATCGACCTGATAATAATCGTCTGTGTCGTATTTATGCACGCTCGGTGAGGTGAAGATCGGGTTGAGATACAACGCCGTCACGCCAAGCTGTTGCAGGTAGGGCAGTTTCTCGCTGATGCCATCCAGATCGCCGCCGTAGAAAGTCGAAGCCGCATGTTTCTCTTCCAGCGGATGTTGCCAATCGCGGCGTACCACATTGCAACCCGCCGCATGATGGCGATAGCTGCCGCTTTTAATCCCATACGCTGCACCGCTGCTGGCAAAACGATCGGGGAATATCTGGTAAAACACCTGATCGGCCACCCACATCGGGCAATGATTCGGCTCATCGATCGCAAACTGTGCCAGTTGCCCTGGCGGTATCAACGACCAGCCCTGCGGGCCAAACCACTGCTGACGATCGGCCCACAGCAGCTTAAAACAGTAGCGCCGGGTGGCCTCGCCCTCATTGAGCGCCAAGCTGGCATGATAGCGCCACAAGCCTTCCGAGGCCTGCGCCTTCATTTTCAGCAGCCATTCCTCATTGTCCGATTCGGTGCGTAAGAGGATCTGTTCGGGCAGATCATCCCCCTGCACCCAAAGTGTGATCTCCAGACGTTGCCCTTTCTTCACCACGAAAGGGGGAACGGGTTGATGCCAGGCGTTAAGCATTAAGGTTCTCCTGATGTAATAGACGGCACTATTTAATGCCCCGAACAATGCCACGTCGAGTGCCATTTCCCCTCCTCTCTGTTCGACAAACTCAGGGATGAGTTGAGGGGTGGAGATGCGGATCCCAGGGTAAAAACCAAAGCTAACGCATTGTTGATGTTGAGAGGGTTTTTTGAACAAATCTGGAAGGGGTAGATCTATAACAATAATCGGCCCTGAGAGTCAGGGCCAATATTTCAGAGCGCTAACAAAGCCGGTTATTAGGGAGAGCGTGCCGAAGGGGTCGTAGCGGCGTAAGCCGCCGGAGCGCCCCTCGGTGCGCTAGGCCCGAGTATCTCGGGTTTATCATCAACCATACCGGCCCTGCGGATCAGGGCCGGTATTTTTCACATCAATCTTGCTGTGTTGCCAATCCTGCCAGCTTCTTCTGGCGGCTCACTTTGATGTAGTAACCCAGCAGCAGTAGCGCGACCCACACCAACCCGGCATACAAAGAAACGCGGGTGGTTGGGAAGTAGCCGATCAGACCAATGATGAACACCAGGAAGATGATGGCAATCACCGACGTAAACACGCCGCCACGCAGCGGGAAGTCCAACTTATTCACCTGGTCTTTGCTCAAGCTGCGGCGGAAAGCGATCTGCGAGATCAGGATCATAATCCACACCCACACGGTAGCAAAGGTCGCCAGTGAGGCAATCACCAGGAATACGTCTTTCGGCATCACATAGTTGAGGTATACGGCAATCAGCAGCGCTGCCATCATCACCACTACCGTCACCCACGGAATACCGTGTTTAGAGATTTTACTGAATACCTTCGGTGCATGGCCCTGCTCTGCCAAGCCGTGCATCATACGGCCAACACCGAACACATTGCTGTTGATCGCCGACAGCGACGCGGTGATCACCACAAAGTTAAGGATGCCTGCCGCCATGGTGATCCCCATGTGCTGGAAGGTGAGAACAAACGGGCTGCCGCTGGTGCCGACCTGGTTCCACGGGTAGATCGACATGATGACAAACAGCGTCCCTACATAGAACACCAGAATGCGCCATGGCACCGAGTTGATGGCTTTCGGAATCGACACTTTCGGATCTTTGGCCTCACCGGCGGTAATACCGATAATCTCGATGCCACCATAGGCAAACATCACCAGTTGCAGCGACAGCAGCATGCCGATAAAGCCGTTGCTGAAGAAGCCGCCGTTCGTCCACAGATTGCTAATACCGGTCGCTTGGCCGCCGTTGCCAATGCCCCAGATAATGATACCGACACCGGCTGCGATCATGACGATAATGGTGGCCACTTTGAAGAAGGAGAACCAGAACTCCAGTTCACCAAACACCTTCACACTCATCAGGTTAATCGCACCGATGATCAGCACAATGCTCAATACCCAGATCCAGTGCTGCACCTCGGGGAACCAGACGCCCATATAGATGCCGAACGCCGTCACGTCGGCAATCGCCACGATCAGGATTTCAAAGCAGTAGGTCCAACCGGTGATGTAACCGGCCATCGGGCCAAGGTAATCTTGGGCATAGCGTGAGAACGAACCGGCCTGCGGGTTGTTGACCGACATTTCGCCCAGTGCGCGCATGATGATAAAAGCGATGATACCGCCGATCAGGTAAGCCAGCAGAACGCTGGGGCCCGCCATGCGGATCGCTTCAGCAGAACCGTAGAATAAACCGGTACCGATAGCGGAACCGAGAGCCATAAAGCGAATGTGACGCGTACTGAGGCCACGCTTCAGCTTATTGGGTGCTGTGGTGGATGATTGTTGTTGCATGGAAATGACCTGTCCCTTTAAACGAACAAAAGCCACGGACAAGTCCGTGGCCCAAAGTTAAGACCGCAGGTTTATGAGTGCACAGTCACTTCGCGGCTGCGTGCAAAAACCCGATCATAAATTGCGACCAGCGCCAACATCAGCAGCGAAGGTGGCAACCATGCCAAACCCTGCACCGCCAGCGGCAGATTATCGGTCCATGCTGGCATCAGATGCTGGAAGCTGGACGCTTTCACGGCGTCAAGAATACCAAACAACAGGCTGACTAACATCACTGGCGCCACAATTCGTGAACTACTGTTCCACCAACGCAGAGTGAAGCTCAGCACCACCAGCACGATGCAAGGAGGATAAATTGCGGTCAGCACCGGGATCGAGATCTTAATCAGATGGCTCAGACCAAGGTTGGAAACCAACATCGAGAACAGGCCCAGAATAAACACCAGCGTCTTGTAAGAGAACGGCAGGTACTGCTCAAAGAACTCGGCGCAGGCACAGGTCAGGCCCACCGCCGTGACCATACAGGCGATAAAGATCAGCGCCGCCAGGAAGAAACTCCCCAAACCGCCAAAGGTATTCTGCACATAAGCATGCAGGATCACCGCGCCGTTGGTGGCATCAGGCGTCAACACGCCGCTGCCGGAACCCAGTTTGAACAGGCTCAGATAGACCAGCGTCAGCCCGATACCGGCGATCAACCCCGCCAGAATAGTATAACGGGTCAGCAGACCGGCATCTTTCACCCCACGCGAACGTGCAGCGTTGACGATCACGATGCCGAACACCATCGCCCCGAGCGTATCCATGGTCAGGTAACCATTCACGAAACCGGAGGAGAAAGGCACGCTCTGGTAAGCCTCTACCGCCGGAATCGGTGCCCCGGCAGGCCACACCAGTGCGGCAATGCCCAGAACAGCCAGCGCCACGATCTTCAGCGGAGCCAGAATATGGCCCACGGTATCGAGCAAGCGGCCCGGATACAGCGAAATACCGATCACCAACGTAAAATAAACCAGGCTATAGATGAACAGCGGCAGTGGGCCGTCACCGGTCAACGGGGCAATCCCCACTTCAAAGGAAACGGTAGCGGTACGCGGAGTGGCAAATAGCGGGCCGACGGCCAGATAGCACACCGTCGCCAGCAGCAAACCTGCGCTGCGGCCAATCGGCGTACTCAGTGCATCAACACCGCCACCCACGCGCGCCAGCGCGATCACCGTTATCACCGGTAAACCCACGGCGGTGATCAGAAAACCGAGTGCCGCAGTCCAGACGTGCTCGCCGGACTGCAAACCCACCATCGGCGGGAAGATAATGTTCCCGGCACCGACGAACAAGGCGAAGGTCATAAACCCCAACGCCAGAATATCTTTTGATGTTAAACGCTGACTCATAGGATGCTGTGTTGCCTGTAAAAATGAATAAATTTCCGCCAGTGTGGTGGCAAAATGCCTGAATTGGGTTGCTGGTCTGCCATTGCATTCAGAGACAAAAAGCACAAAAAACGCACAATGCCCGGCGCTTCGTCCTTGTTCGCAAGATGACCACTCATGATGATGGGCAGAATTTTAGAAGTTATATCCCCGACAGATTTCAAGCTGTAGCCAACGGCAACAGGCTTGAAAGACCAAAGGGTGAATGGAGGTTTAGTCCAGCAACGGGGGCTAAGTTAAACGTTTATAGCGCCAAAAGACAAGATGCAGCGAAGAAAGCAGAGCGATCGTCCAGATAATATTTTACAGCCAGTCGATCATAGGGGTTATCAATAAATATGCACTACATGATTTGTATTATCTTTGAGCAGCAAACTCACAGAGTGTGAATCATAGGGTTAAATATTGCGCGATAACACCAAAATCCAATCGCTCAGTGCGTGGTATGCGCTCAATTTTTGTCACTCAGCGGGCCTGCTCCAGCCCCAGCATCATGCGCGTTTTGCGCAGCGTCTCCGGGGGTAACGGCAGATAACCGTCGTGATTCACCAACCTCTGCCCCTGCACCGAAAGCACGCGATCAAGAAACGCTGCGGTCAAGGGTTCCAGCGGTTGGTTAGGTGCTTTATTAATGTAGATATACAGGTAACGCGCCAGCGGATAGCTGCCGTTGCGCACATTGGTTTCCGTCGGGGCCACGTAGTTGTTGCCTGATTCCGCCAGCGGCAGCAAGCGCACCCCGCTGGCACGAAAGCCAATGCTGGCATAGCCGATGCCGCTTAACGATCCCGCCACCGCCTGCACCACCGAAGCCGAGCCGGGCAATTCGTTCACCCGCGCCATAAAATCACCGCCACATAATGCACGCAGCTTGAAATAACCGTAAGTGCCAGAAGCGGAATTGCGGCCAAAACGTTGCAACGTGCGCTGTGCCCAACTGCCCTGAAGCCCCAGTTCGCCCCAGCGCTGAATCGCGGTGTTTTCGCCACAGCGGCGGGTGGAAGAGAAGATCTGATCGAGCTGCTGCAAGTTCAGCCCACGCAACGGATTATCCTGATGCACCAACAGCACCAGCGCATCAACGGCCACCGGCACCGCCAGCGGCGGATAGCCATAGCGCTGCTCAAACGCCGCCACTTCCGCCGCTTTCATCGGCCGGCTCATCGGCCCCAGTTGCGCCGCGCCCGCCGCCAATGCGGTAGGGGCCGTTGAGGATCCGGCGGCCTGAATTTGCAGGTTAACGTTAGGATAGTGCTGGCTGAAATCCTGCCCCCACAGCGCCATCAGATTGGCCAGCGTGTCGGAACCGGCGCTGGAGAGATTGCCGGAAAGCATCCCGTCCGGCTGCGCCAGCGCACCAGGGCTGAGCAACAGCATCAGGCAAAACAGCAATCCTTGGGTGAATCGAGCCATTACCAAGTCCACGCGTTAATTTTTCACCGCATTCTCTGACAAAGCGGCGGGCACAATCAACCGATTAGGCAGGGTAAAGATGAAACGCGTGCCGATACCGGGCTCGCTCAATATTTCCAGCCGTGAATCATGGTGGCTGAGCGCATGTTTGACGATCGCCAGCCCCAGCCCGCTGCCGCCGGTCTGGCGTGAACGCGCCTTATCCACGCGGTAGAAACGTTCGGTCAGCCGTGGAATATGTTCGGGAGCAATGCCCGGCCCGCTATCGCTTACCTGGAACTGCGCACCCTGCGGCGTTTGCTGCCAGCTCACTTCAAGATTGGTGCCCGGCGGCGTATGGTTAACGGCGTTGTAAACCAGGTTGGATACCGCACTGCGCAGCTGATCCTCGTTACCAAATACCCTGAGGTTTTCGTTTACCCGGAAGCTGATCGCATGATTGCCATTGCTAAGCGACTGCGCCTCACGCTGCAAAACCCGCAGCATCAGCGGGATATCGACCTTTTCATTCATATCGATGTTGGGTGCCGCCTCAATGCGCGACAGCGTCAGCAGTTGCTTCACCAATCCGTCCATACGTTTGGTCTGCTCCTGCATGGTGCTCAGCGCTTTGCCGCGCAGCGAACCGTCAAGTTCCTGATCGCTCATCATCTCCAGGTAGCCTTGCAACACCGTCAGCGGGGTACGCAGCTCATGGCTGACGTTGGCGAAGAAGTTACGACGCGCACCTTCCAACTGGCGCATCTGGGTGACATCACGCGCCACCATCAGCAGTTGCCCTTCGGAATAGGGCATCACGCGGAATTCGACAAAGTGCTCATTATTCAGTTGCAGCGTCAGCGGCTTGGAGAATTCCTGCTGTTGCAGATATTGGCTGAATTCCGGATAGCGCAGCAGGTTGAGGATATGTTGGCCGTTGTCCTCCGGCCAGCGGAAGCCCAGCAGGTGCTGTGCCAAGCCGTTACACCAGAAAATATTGCCTTCAACGGTGGTCATCACTACCGCATCGGGCAAAGATTCCGCCCCGCTGCGAAAGCGTTTGATCAACAGCGCCAGCTCACGGCGGCGGCGGCGGTTACGCTGCTGCATCTGATACAAGCCGTAAAACAGCGGCTCCCAGCTCCAGCGGCCCGGCGGCGGCGTCATGCTGCGATCGACCCACAGCCAGTGAGAGAGTTTGAGTTGGTTATAGAAATTCCACGCCAGTGCAATCAGCACCGCAGCCAGCAGGAACCAGGGCAAATAGCCAAAAATCAGCCCCAGCAGTAAAGCAGGCAAACAAAAAAGGGCCAGCTCAATCGCCAGCCTCTTCCACGATAGGCGTTCTAACACGGCATCTGCTCCAACATTGCGCGATTAATAGCGCGTTGAGAACCGGTAGCCGGTGCCCCGAACGGTTTGAACCATCTTGTCATGACCACTGGTCTCCAGCGCCTTACGCAGCCGGCGAATATGCACATCAACGGTACGGTCTTCTACATAAACGTTAGTGCCCCAGACGTGATTAAGCAACTGTTCGCGGCTGTAAACCCGTTCAGGATGAGTCATAAAGAAGTGTAACAGCTTGAATTCGGTCGGCCCCATATCGAGCGCCTGCTCATTTGCCATTACCCGGTGTGAGGAAGGATCCAGGCTCAGCCCTTGCATTTCAATCACTTCTTCCACCGCCATCGGTGAAATACGGCGCATCACCGCTTTGATGCGTGCCACCAGCTCTTTTGGCGAGAAGGGTTTGGTGATGTAATCATCCGCCCCCACTTCCAGGCCGCGTACCCGATCTTCTTCTTCACCGCGTGCGGTCAGCATCATCACCGGGATATCGCGGGTCAGCGCTTCGCGTTTCATGTGCTTGATAAACTGGATGCCAGAACCGCCGGGCAGCATCCAATCGAGCAACACCAAATCAGGGAACGGCTCGGACAGGCGCGCAATGGCACTGTCGTAATCCTCGGCTTCCAACGGTTGGTAACCATTCTGTTCCAACACAAAGCACACCATCTCACGGATCGGCGCTTCGTCTTCCACCACCAGTATGCGTCTTGCCATCGTCAACCCTGCCAATGTGTTATTAGGCTATTTTGCGGCGCCATTATGCGTCAGTTTTGTGACACTTTTATGAAAATCGCCTCTGCCTTTGCGGCTCTAAGCATAGTGATTATTCTAACGATCAAAGAAAAATCATTTAGATGTCATAATGCTTACGTCACGACAGGGCACTCAGCCCCTTATAATCACCGCAATTATATTTTATGCAGGGAGTATCATGCGCCTGATTCATACTTCTGACTGGCATCTAGGCCAATACTTTTTCACCAAAAGCCGCGCCGCCGAGCACCAGGCCTTCTTGCGCTGGCTGATCGAACAGGTGGAACAGCAGCAGGTGGATGCGCTGATCGTCGCCGGGGATCTGTTCGATACCGGCTCCCCGCCAAGCTATGCCCGCGAACTGTATAACCGCTTTGTGGTGGAATTGCAGCATACCGGCTGCCAGTTGGTGATCTTGGGTGGCAATCATGATTCCGTGGCCACGCTGAATGAATCACGTGAACTGCTTTCCTGCCTGAATACTACCGTAATTGCCAATGCGCAAACGGCGATCGAATCGCAGATCCTGGTGCTGAAGCAGCGCGACGGCCAACCGGGTGCGGTGCTGTGCGCCATCCCGTTCCTGCGCCCACGCGATCTGCTCACCAGCCGCGCCGGGGAATCTGGCACGCAAAAACAGCAGGCCTTACAGGAAGCCATTGCCGAGCATTATCATAATCTGTATCAGGCGGCCTGCGCGCGCCGCGATGCGCTGGGCTTGAAACTGCCGATCGTCGCCACCGGCCACTTGACTACCGTGGGGGTGACCACCTCCGATTCGGTGCGCGATATCTACATCGGCACGCTGGATGCCTTCCCGGCGCAGGCCTTCCCCCCGGCCGACTACATTGCTCTCGGCCATATTCACCGCGCCCAGAACGTGGCTAAATCCGAACATATACGCTATAGCGGCTCGCCGATTCCGCTCAGCTTTGACGAACTGGGCAAAGCCAAAAGCGTATTGATGGTCGATTTCGCCGACGGTGCTCTGCAACAGGTGACTGCGCTGGAAGTCCCCACCTTCCAGCCGATGCAGTTGATCAAAGGCGATCTACAGCAGATCGAACAGCAACTGCGGCAATTTGCCGATCATCAGGGGGAATTGCCGGTTTGGCTGGATATCGAAGTCGCCACGCAGGATTACCTCAGCGATATTCAACGCCGTATCCAGCAACTGGCCGATGATCTGCCGGTCGAGGTATTACTACTGCGGCGCAGTAAAGAGCAACGCCGCCTGGTGATCGCCCAGCAGGATAAAGAAACCCTGAATGAACTGAGCGTTGGCGACGTATTCGAACGGCGGCTGGCGCTGGAGAGCGACATGGCAGAACCGCGCCAGCAAAGGATGCGCCAGATGTTCCAGCAGGTGGTCGAAAGTTTACACCAGGATGAGGAGCCCTCCGCATGAAGATCCTGAGCCTGCGCCTGAAAAACCTGAACTCGTTGCAGGGCGAGTGGAAAATCGACTTCACCGCCGAACCCTTCGCCAGCAACGGGCTGTTTGCCATTACCGGCCCGACCGGCGCGGGCAAAACCACGCTGCTGGATGCAATTTGCCTGGCGCTATATCACCAAACGCCGCGCCTGAACGTGACGCCAAGCCAAAACGAACTGATGACGCGCCATACCGCTGAATCACTGGCGGAAGTGGAGTTTGAGGTGAAAGGCATCGGCTATCGCGCCTTCTGGAGCCAGCGCCGCGCCAAAAACGACCCCACCGGTAACTTACAAGCCCCCAAAGTGGAGCTGGCGCTACGGGAAAGCGGCAAGATCCTGGCGGATAAAGTGCGGGATAAGCTGGATCTGATCGCCTCGATTACCGGGCTGGATTTCGGCCGTTTCACTAAATCGATGATGCTGTCGCAGGGGCAGTTTGCCGCGTTTCTCAATGCCGACGCCAACGATCGTGCCGAACTGCTTGAGGAACTGACCGGCACCGAGATTTATGGCCGGTTGTCCGAGCGGGTATTTGAGCAGCACAAGCAGGCGAAAACCGATCTGGAGGCCCTGCATCATCGCGCCAGCGGTATTGAACTATTGAATGACGAACAGCGCCAAACTCTGGAAAACCAACTCAGCGCCCTCAGCGCTGAAGAACAGCAGCTCAGCCAGCAGGCGCAGCAACGCCAGCATCAGTTGAACTGGCTGCAACAGTGGCACAGCACCCAACGGCAGTTGCAGGAATATCAACAACAGCTCAGCGCCGTGCAGCAGGACACTCAGCAGGCGGAACCCCGCTTGCAGCAGTTGGCACGCAGCGAACCGGCAGAAAAGCTGCGCCCGCGGCTGGATGAGCGCAACCGTTGCCAGCAAGACAGCCTAGCCCTGCAACAGCAGATCGCGCTGTTAGTGCAACAGCAACAACAGCAATTAGCGCAAATTATTCCGTTGCAGCAGCAGTTCGAGCAGGCGCAAACCGCCAAACAGGCGCAGGTTGAACACCAGCAACGGCAGCAGAACCTGATCGATAAAGTGGTGCCGCTCGACCAGCAGATTAGCCAGTTACAAAACACCCTGACTGATACGCATAAAGAGCTTACCGACAACCAAAAACAGTATGAGCAACAACGCCGCACGCTGGAACAACTGGCAAACCAGCGCACACAGCTTGCCGCTCTGGCGGGCCAATCGCAGGCGAAACAGGCCGAGTTGACCAGCGCGCTGGAACAACAGCGGCAACAGCAGGCGGCGCTGGAAACGCAATCTCCACAGGAGAAACTGCGTCTGCGCCAAACCGAACTGGCCGAGCTGCGACCGGTGCGCCAACAGTTGTCCAACTTGGCGTTGCTGTTTCAACAAGGCCAGCAGCACTTGGAGCAGCAACGGCTGGAGTTTGATGCTCGCCAGAAACAGTTGGCTGAGGCAGAAACTCAGCTTGAGCAAACCCGCCAACAGTACAAACAACACAAAAACCATCTCAATGACGTTGAGAAAACGCACGAGCTGGAAAAACTGATCGTCAGCCTGGAAGCCGAGCGCGCCCGGCTGCAAACCGGTGAGCCCTGCCCGCTGTGCGGTTCCACCCACCACCCGGCGATCGCCCAATATCAGGCAGTTAAACCCTCAGAAACCGCACTGCGCCTGGTAGAAATGCGTACAACAGCCGAAGCGCTGCATACGCAGGGCACCGAACTGCGCGCGCGTAGTGAAAGCCTGAAAGAACAGCAGCAACAACTGCAACAGCGGTTGAAACAGCAAGAGCAGCAGCAGGAACAGCATTTGCAAAGTTGGCAAACGCTCAGCGCACCGCTGGCGTTTGATTTTACCCTGCACGACACGCAACGCCTGAACGATTGGCTGGCAGCCTGCGACAGCGAAGAGAACCAGACGCAGCAGTGGCTGTTACAGCACGATCGGGCCACCCGCGCCGTTC
Organism: Serratia sp. HNCC26DJ206; assembly: GCF_057180605.1. Classification (NCBI taxonomy): domain Bacteria; kingdom Pseudomonadati; phylum Pseudomonadota; class Gammaproteobacteria; order Enterobacterales; family Yersiniaceae; genus Serratia; species Serratia sp. HNCC26DJ206. The sequence continues at coordinate 63,661 of NZ_JBXUGP010000025.1, read as the reverse complement.
AGCAGGCCAAAGATGCGTTGAACGCGCTGCAACAAGAGCAGCAGAAAACCCAGCAGGACCTCGCGCTGCTGGACGAACGTTGTAACCTGCTGCAAACAAACCATGCACAGACCCAGCGCCAGCTTGAAAAGTTGCAGCAGTTGGTGCAGCAACAGGAGAAAAACCTGGCTGAACTGCATCGCGAACGCAGCACGTTGTTTGGTGAACAGCAGGTAGTGCAGGTTCGCCAGCAATTGCAGGCGGCGCAAACGGCCTGCGATCACGCCCTGAAACAAGCCACAGCACAACTGAGCCAAGCGCAGGAACAGCGCGATCGCTTAATGGGCCAACTCACCGGTTTGCAACAGCAGCAACAGCAGTATGCCGAGCGCTTACAACAGGCTGAACAGCACTGGCAACAGGCGCTCGCCAGCAGCGAATTTGCCGATGAAGCAGCGCTGCGCGCCGCGTTGCTCGAAGAGGGCGCGCGCCAGCAATTACAGCAAGAGAAAGAACGGTTGCAGCAGCGCCAGGTACAAGCCAGCACCTTATTGGCCCAGGCAGTGCAAACGCTGGAGCAGCAGCGCCAAAGCCGCCCGGCGGATCTGGACGAAGCGCTTGCCACCCCGGAAGCCCTGAATCAATTGGTTGAACAGCTAAAAACGCTGCAACAGCGCCAAGGGGAAGTACGTAACCAATTAAGCAGCGATGCAGAGCGCCGTTTAAACCAGCAAACGCTGTTTGAGCAGATCGCACAAAGCCAACAGCAGTACGACGACTGGAGCACGCTCAATCAGCTAATTGGCTCAAAAGAGGGCGACAAATTCCGCAAGTTTGCCCAAGGGTTAACCCTTGATCATCTGGTGTATCTGGCTAACCACCAGCTTGGCCGTTTGCACGGGCGTTACCTGTTACAGCGTAAAACCAGCGATGCGCTGGAACTACAGGTGGTGGATACCTGGCAGGCCGATGCTCTGCGCGACACTCGCACCCTATCGGGCGGCGAGAGCTTCCTGGTCAGTCTGGCGCTGGCGTTGGCGCTGTCGGATCTGGTCAGCCATAAAACCAGCATTGACTCACTGTTCCTTGACGAAGGCTTCGGCACACTGGATGCCGAAACGCTCGATACCGCGCTGGACGCCCTCGACAGCCTCAATGCCACCGGCAAAACCATCGGCGTGATCAGCCATGTCGAAGCGATGAAAGAGCGCATCCCGGTGCAGATTAAGGTGAAAAAAGTCAACGGGCTGGGCGTCAGCAGGCTGGAATCGCAGTTCCGCATCGAATAAGCGGCCGCTGGAGTGATAAGAAATGTGATCGCGGCGGCAGTACAAGGCGAAAAGCGTTGAGCCACGGCAGGCAATGGTTATCATGCAGCAGAATTACCCGGAATCATTCGAGTGGCAGCAGGGCTTAATGCATGACGGGGATAAAAGGATTGTCACTGTGAATACAGGCAAAACCTGACCTTCGGGATCGCTCCTGGGTGTCGGGTTTTTTCGTTTTCAGCGGGCTGGAAAAGCCAGGAATAGCCATGAAAATCGCTAAAATACTCAATAATAACGTAGTGATTACGCTGAATGACCATCAGGAAGAAACGGTGGTCATGGGGCGTGGCATTGGCTTTAAAAAGAAAGCCGGTGATAGCATCGATGAAAGCCTGATCGAGAAGGTGTTTACCCTCAACAGCGGCGAGATGAGCGAGCGTTACAAAGAGCTGCTGGCGGAAATACCGCTGGCCTGCATTACCACCGCCGATCGCATTATCACCCTCGCCCGCCAAAAGCTGCCGGGGAAACTGCACAACATCGTCTACATCACGCTGACCGACCATATTCACTTCGCGTTGCAGCGCCATGCACAGGGGTTGGATATCAAGAATGTGCTGCTGTGGGAGATCAAAAAGCTCTATCCGAACGAGTTTGCCCTTGGGCTGGAGGCGTTAACAATCATCGCCCAGCGCCTGGAAACTCAGCTACCGGAAGATGAAGCCGGATTTATTGCCCTGCACTTAGTCAACGCCCAGCTTAATGACGAGATGCACAACACCCTGCATATTACCCGCGTGATGCAGGAGATCCTGAATATCGTCAAATACCATTTCCGCTTTGATTACAATGAAGAGGCGCTCAGCTATCACCGCTTCGTCACCCATTTGAAATTCTTCGCCCAGCGCCTGCTGGGGAAAAACTACGTCGACAGCGACGATGACTCGCTGTATCAGGTAGTGAAGGACAAATATCACGAATCCTTCGCCTGTGCTGGCAAAATCAACCAGCACATTGAAAAGCACTATCAGCACCAATTGACCCGTGAAGAGATGATGTTTCTGACCATCCACATTGAACGGGTGCGCAGCGAAAGCGAGGGGAATTACATCGCCAAGAAGTGAGGTTGCCCTCAGCCCTTGGCGAAAGTAATCACTGCGGCCACAGCCATGCCGCACCGCGCACGCCGCTGGAATCGCCGTGGATCGCTTTGCGGATCGGGGTTTCGCATTCGCCGCCGAACACCCAAGGCTTCACCAACCGCGGCACGTTCTGGTACAGGCGATCCACGTTACTCATACCGCCGCCAAGGACGATCACATCGGGATCAAACAGATTGATTACATGCGCCAAAGACTTCGCCAGCCGCAGTTCGTAGCGCGCAATCGCCCGTTCAGCGGTGGCATCCTGCTGCTGCACCAGCGCCATGATCTCATCCCCTTTCAGTGCAGTCCCGCTCAGCCGCGCATAGTCGGTGGCAAAGCCGGTGCCGGAGATAAAGGTTTCAATGCACCCCTGTTTACCACAGTAGCAGGGCACTTCGGCGCGAAAGCGCAGTTCGTCATCATCCAGCCAGGGCAGCGGATTATGGCCCCATTCGCCAGAAATACCGTTCCCCCCGGCGTGTACCTGGCCGTTAATCGCCACGCCTGCGCCGCAACCGGTGCCGACGATTACCGCAAACACCGTTTGGCTACCCGCCCCGGCACCGTCGGTGGCTTCTGACACCGCCAAGCAGTTAGCATCGTTCGCCAGCCGTACTTCACGCGCCAGCATGGCAGAAAGATGTTTATCCAGCGGTTGGCTGTTCAGCCAAGTTGAGTTAGCGTTCTTCACCAGCCCGGTAAAAGGCGACAGCGTACCGGGAATACCGACGCCAACCGAACCTTGCTGACCGGTTTGCTCTTCCGCCAACCTCACCAGCCCCACAATTGCCTGCAACGTCTGCTGATAGTCATGACGCGGCGTGGCAATACGGTGGCGGAACAGCTCCCGCCCGTCATTGGCTAACGCGATCACTTCAACTTTTGTGCCACCCAGATCAATACCAATGCGCACGATTTTTCTCCTCAACGCACCACAACAACGGATATACAGCCTAATGTAACCCAGATAAAAAATCTTTTACTCACTGTTAGCGTTGCAGAAAACGCGCCACAGAAACGCGGGAGCCGACGCAAATCGGCGGGAATAAGGCGCTTTTTCAGCGTCAATTCGTTATCATGCCGCCCTGCTTTTGACGAATCTGCGTGCGACCCGCAAGAGAAATTCGGGGTACAAATGCACGCCCAGCCAGGGATAACACTATGCTGTGGTTTAAGAATTTGATGGTTTACCGTTTGAGCCGCGACGTTGCGCTAAACGCGGATGAAATGGAAAAACAGCTCAGCGCCTTTGCGTTCACCCCGTGTGGCAGCCAGGATATGGCGAAAACCGGCTGGGTCTCGCCAATGGGCTCTCGCAGCGACGCACTGACGCACGCCGTTAACGGCCAAATCATGATCTGCGCCCGTAAAGAAGAGAAGATCCTGCCCTCTCCGGTGCTGAAGCAGGAGCTACAGACGAAGATCGATAAGCTGGAAGGCGAGCAGCACCGCAAGCTGAAAAAAACCGAAAAAGACTCGCTGAAAGATGAAGTGCTGCACAGCCTGTTGCCGCGTGCCTTCAGCCGTTTTAACCAGACGTTTATGTGGATCGACACCGTCAACGGTTTGATCATGGTCGATGCCGCCAGCGCCAAACGCGCCGAAGATACCCTGGCACTGCTGCGCAAAAGCCTGGGTTCGCTGCCGGTGGTGCCGCTGACCATGGAAAGCCCGATCGAGCTGACGCTGACCGAATGGGTGCGCTCCGGTGAACTGCCAGCCGGTTTTATCATTCAGGATGAAGCCGAACTGAAAGCCATTCTGGAAGACGGCGGCGTGATCCGCTGCAAAAAACAGAACCTGATCAGCGATGAGATCGCCGTGCATATTGAAGCGGGCAAGCTGGTGACCAAACTGGCGGTAGACTGGCAGGAACGGATCCAACTGGTGCTGGCCGACGATGGCTCTCTCAAGCGCCTGAAGTTTGCCGATGTATTACGCGAGCAGAACGATGATATCGATCGTGAAGATTTCGCTCAGCGTTTCGATGCCGATTTCATCCTGATGACCAGCGAACTGGCAGCGTTGATCAGCAATACCATTGAAGCCTTGGGTGGCGAAGCGCAGCGATAAACGTAGCAAAGCCGCCGGGATGCAACGGTTGCACCCCGGCGGTAAATTATTTACTCAGATAACGGCAAAGGTATGCGGTTGCATCAGCAACCTGTAGGTTGAACTCACTGTGCCCCGGCACGAAGAATTTTTCGCCTGGCGTAAAGACCTGCCAGTCTGGTGCGCCCGGCAGCAGCACTTTCAATGCCCCGGTGATCACCGTCATTTCCTCCGGTTGTGCGGTGCTGAAGGTGTACTGCCCCTCCTCCATCACACCGATGCTGGTAAGACCGATGCTGCTACTATCGAAACCGATAGACTTCACTTTTCCGCCAAAATACTCGTTCACTTTCAGCATAGACTGGCCCCCGCATTATCATCTTAGTGGAGTTCCATATTGGGGGATTGAGCCTGATCTGTCACTGGTTTTTCACACGAAATGCGATCACGGCGCACGGGAAGGTTGCAGCGTTTTTTCCTGGCTGGTCAGAACATCCGTGCAGAATAAAAAACGGGGCCAAAAGGCCCCAAACGATTAACAAGTCTAAAAGAAAAATTAACAGGTTCAGATAATGCGGTTATTGCCGCCGTTGCAGATGGCTCATACTGCCATAGAGCGCCAGCAGTTGAGCATACTCTGCGGCATCATAGAAACTACAGGTACCGCGCCCGAACTCTTTCGCCACTTCCACGGCAAATTTCACCGTTAACGCGATGTCCGTTTCATGGCTGGCCCCGGTGCCACAACCCGGCACCACCGACTCCGTGCAGATCGCCACGCCCACCACCGGCGCCGTGGTGGCGGTTGAGGGCTGCAAAATACTGTTGAGATGGTGCACACCATTACCATAGGGCGTGATGTCCTGCATGGTGATCGGAAACGTCACCGCCGCGCGGCCGCTGGTCATCTCCATAATACGCAGCAGGTCTTCCGCCACCCGCAGGATGTACCCCTCTTTCACCGTCGGCGACAGCGCATAGCCTTTGTGATTGATGATCCTGTTACCTTTGGTGGTATCGATCGACAAAATGGCATCCGCTTCCGGCACCACTTCATGGTCATTCATCGTGACGTCATCGATCGGTGAATCCATAAAATCCACCGGATCGTGCGGGCGCGTTGGCGCATTCGGGCAAATATGGGTGGTAACGATCACGTCCCCCGGCAGCACATCGCCTTTGCGCTGCATTTCTGCCAATTTCAGGGCACAGGCGATCGCCGCAATGGCACCATCACCATCAGAGACCAGCCCAATACGCGTCGGGCGCGCACCAATGCCCCCCAACCGCCCAATGATCCCCAGCGTCGGAGCACTACCGCCTACGCTTTTGCCCGCGTTACCCACAATCTCAATACGGACAAAATCCGTCGACCCTTTTGCCCCGCTGGCGCGCTGGGTGCTGGCCTTAACCGCCGGATATGGCGCGAATAAATCAACAATGTCCTGGCCGCTGACGTGTGCGTTGTCGATTAACTCAAAAACCTGCAGCGTTTGTTGCAAACTCATGTTCTATACCTCGCAAATTTTGTGTATCAATGCGCCCAGCGTTATTTCCCTTTGCTGGAAAAAATCGAATTAAAGAAGTTGTACAACGCGTCACCGGCAATAAACCCGGCCGCCATAATCTCCATCGGGGTACGGCCTTTATCGCCCCAACGCTTGATGATCAGAATACGCAGCGTAATACCCACCACCACCGCCCAACCGGCCAATGGGTTGTTGATCAGCAAACCGGTTGCCAGCAACACACCCAACTGGCGTTTTGGCCCGCCGATAAACTGCACGATGGCCCCCGGAATAGCCCAAATCAGCAGGCTGAAGGCGATGCCCGGCTGCGCACCAGCTTCGATGGTTTTGGCATACACACGCGCCACCGGTGGGACCAGTTCCTGTAGGAAATAACTGCTGTAAGAGAAATAAACCACCGGAATGGCAATCACAAAAGCAATCATCGCGGCAATCAACTGAATGCGGCGCCCCAGCAGTTCCTGCTGCAAGTCCTTACCGTAACCACGCAGGATAAAGCCCGCTTTCAGGTCAAAGCCCATATCGGCAAACGCTGGGCCAGTCGCGGCGGTGAAACCGGTGAGAATACACAGCGCCAACGGCGGGAAGCCGATCAAAATACCGATAATCAGAGTGATCAGCGCCACGGCAAAGGCCGGGAACCAACCGGAATGCATCGCCGCGATACCGACGATCAACTCATGCACAAAGGCGGCAAAAGCGGCATAAATCACAAACAGCAGCAGCATGGTCAGCGACATTTCGCTGTACAGCCCCCCTGCCAGCGCCAACATTGCGGCGATCGCCACATAGCCCACCGCTCCCAATCCAAGCGCTTTACGCACCTCGCTGTCAGGCTGCGTATGGGTGGAGATGGTATCCGCATGCTTGTTGCGGATCACCTGGACCACCTGAATCAGCGCCACCAACCCGGCCCCCACCATCACTCCGTGTGGAATATACTGCGCGTTGAGATCCACCCCGGTCAGCGGCTGGCCGTAGGCTCGCAGCAATAGACCAATGCCGAACATGCTCAGCGCCCAGATGTTGCCGATAAATGCGGTACCAAAGGCCGCCATCGGGATCTTGAGCATCGAACCGGCAACCCCGACGACCACGCCCACCACCAGCAGCCATGCCTGTTTGCCGCCCCGATCGCCAGCCTTGATGGCCTCTGCGGCCGCCACGCCCGGTGGCCAGGCATTGGCGGCGGGAAACACTTTGGTATCAAACAGGCGATACAGCAGATAGGCATCCAGCAGCATCGCAGCCGCCACGCCGCAAAACATCGGCATGATCAGTTGGGGTTGCCCCATCACGTAAGGAACGGCAATCGGCATCAGCAGGCTGTTGGCCGCGCCGAAGGTGGCAGAAGAGATCACCGTCTGCGCCAGGTTCTGCGTGTGTATTGAGCGGTAACGCTGGAACATCTGCAATGGAATACGCGCCAGCAACATGGCAAACAGCGCACCGATGATCGAGGTATTGGGCGTTACGCCCAAAGTCGTGATCAGTTGCACCCCGATAATGGCACCGATGATGGACAGCACGACCATCACCAACAGCGTGCCGATGTCTTTTAACGGATTAATGGCTTTCTCTGGTTTCATAAACAGTGTCCCTGAATATCCCTGTTGTTTGGCGAAAATAATATTTCGGGCATAAACTGCCGCCGCAGTTCCATTATTTGGAACTTACAGTGAAATGATTTATTACCTGCCTTAGCCTGATTAATTGCCGCCCGGTAATTAAACCGTCAGCAAATGCCCCTGGTGTTAGCATTCCAATTAATTAAGCCGTAACGCTGTTTTCTCGGTGAAGGGGATTCCTAAACAATCTGCTGCCAATACTCATCACCAAGCCTTTCTGCCAACTGCCGGGAAACCGCCATTAATGCCTCAAGAACCTGAGGCGAGTAAGGTTGCTCGTCGGTTTGAGAGGGAAAAGATAAACATAACCCCACCGTCTCACTGCGGTGTTTATTGGTTACCGACGTTGCCAGTGAACTGATCCCCGGCAGCGTTTCGTTACGCGCCAACGACCAGCCCTGCTGCCTGACTTGTGCCAGTTTTTGCAGCAACGCGTCCAGCGTTTGCGGTGAGTTGTGAGAAGCGGCCTGATAACCTGCCGCAAAGCGCTCACGCACCTGCTCATCACTTTCCCGCGCCAGCATCGCCCGGCCTACAGAGGTTCCGGCTGCCGGTGAACAAACACCAACCGGTGTGACCACCTGCAAAAAGTGACGCCCAGGGAAGGTACGCATCACCCGGCTTTCACTCCCTTCCATCATCGCAATATAGCCCGTGCAGAAGGTCAGTTGGTTGAGCTGTGCCATCAGCACCGTCGCACTTTCCACCAGCGGCGTTGACAGATAATGGCTGGACACCGAAAGCAGTAAATGCCCGATCTTATACAAGCGGCTTACCGGATCTCGCTCCAGCATCCCCTGGCTTTCCATGGTTTGTAACAGGCGCGAAACCGTGCTTTTCGGCAAGCCAAGCTGCTCGACCACATCGCTGAACGAAATCCCCGGCTGACCATAGGTCATACACCGCTGAGAAAATAACTTTAACACCGCCGAGGCATTTTCTAAGGTGGTCATAGCACGCCTTATTCCACTATATGGAACTCAGTTCCTAATCAATATTTAGAAACTAAAACCCGTACCACTTATCGTCAAGCAGTTTATTTTTTATATGCGCAACCCATTGCAGAAAATAATGCTTCGATAAATAAAACACAGCACAGATCGCAGAGTTATTGCTGATGAAAGCTTGTGGATGTCCGTTATGGAATATAAATCCCAGCACAAAATGCTAATAAAGATAATTCCACCAAGAATGATCAAACAGGCTATTAATATCGAAGGTTAACTCTTTATGGCTAACGAAGAATGATGAGCATGAATGAGAGGAGCACGTTAACCCTTCACTTTTTACCTCAGTAAATAGGGCCATGGTAGAGAACGGAGCACCAGAAGATGTGCCCCTGAGGGGATCTATTTCACCGTTTCACACTGCAAGACCGCGAGGATTTGTTCAACCACCTGCGCAGGAGGAAGGGTTCCGTCCATCACATAATGGGCGGCTTCCTGATACAGCGCTTCGCGCGCTGCCAGCACTTCCAGCATTTCTTCAGCGATGGGGCGGCCAGTCAATGTCGGGCGCTGAGCATCTTCCGGGTATTCTTCCAGCCGCCGAGCTAACACGCTGGCAGGTGCGCGCAGGTAAATCACCGTACCATGCTGGCGCATAAACCGGCGATTTTCTTCCGCCAGGATCGCACCGCCCCCCGTGGCAACCAAGGTTGACGGCTGAGTCACCTGTTGCAAAGCCAGAGTTTCACGGCGGCGGAACCCTAACCAGCCCTCTTGCGCCACCATTTCCGCCACGCTCATGTGCGCGGCCTGCTGCATAAACAGATCGGTATCAATGAACTGATAACCCAAGGCCTGCGCCAACGCGCTACCCACCGTGGTCTTACCGGCTCCGCGCGCGCCTACCATAAAAATGGTTTGTGTCATTACGGGTTGTCCCTTATGCGGTAACTTGAATGCGTTGGTTTGCCAGCAGAATATCTGGCAGGCAGATCGAACGATGGCTGCTGCATCATACCGCCCCCACACTGTATTTCAATCTTTACGACAGTGTAAATGCTATAGCGCAGCGCTTCCTGCGCCAACATGACCCGCAATTGTTCATCCTGTTGGTTCAGAGCGCGCTATTTAAGCAGATTTTCCCGGTAGCAGGAACTTATTGTTATATACCCAAAATAATTCGAGTTGCAGGAAGGCGGCGACGCAGTGAATCCCCAGGAGCTTACTCAAGTAAGTGACTGGGGTGAGCGAGGAAAGCCAACGCACATGCAACTTGAAGTATGAAGGGTACAGTCAGTAAAACCCTACACAACTCAAGTAACCGCTAGATGACAGGTATAACCGCAGCCGGCAATGCGGTGGTGATGCTCTGATTAACGAGGCGTGCAGACATACACCAACGCGGGCGGAAAGTTGCGTATTTCAAGCTGCTTTTTCCAATGAAAATAGCGCGAAAGCAGCTTTTCTGACAAATGGCTGTATTGGAACAGCACCAGCGTGCCGTTACTGGCCCGCAAATCCTGCTGCGCCTGCTGCAAAATACGTACGCTGACCTTTAGCGGGAGCGACAACAATGGCAGGCAGGAAAAGATCACATCATAATTGCGCCCCAAGTTTTCTGCCGAGCAGGCCATCACCCGTAGACGTTCGTCATCAATCAGCCGTAAGCGGCGTACAAAACTGGGTTTGATTTCATAGGACTCCAGTTGTGCATCGGCACGCATGTGCCTCAGAATACGTTTGGTCAGCACACCGTTTGCAGCACCCAGTTCAGCAATCGACAAAGCCTGCGACCAATCAATCTGATTCAGCATCGCCTGGCATAACCAAGGGGAAGAAGGTGCCAGCGAGCCTACCGTACGGGGGGACGCCATAAATTGCTGAAGATAAGATAAATGGTTTTTCAGTTGCATCCGTGTCGCATGTAACATTGAGGTATCCTTTGGTTGAATCCCCCTAATCTGGACTGAAATCATTAAGGTTTCATTAACAGAATAGCTAAAAGCACAGAGACAGTTGTAATAAAATGCAACCAACGGCGACGGGCGGACAAAAAAAGCTGCGGTAATAATCAATCAATAACCATAGCATTATTGGTCAGATTATTATCCACAGCCGTCTATTATATTAGCCGAACTTTATGAGCAGATGATAAATCTATTACCGTTAATAAATTAACGATAGATTTCCGCATTACCACGCCAATCGCTGGAATCACCTGGGTTATCCAGACCAATGATACGATAATGTGTTGCGCCGTCTTTCATCGCTTTCTGTTTCAACGCGTGGATCGCATCCTCGGGTGAACCACTGATGCCAGAGACCGAGACCACCCCCATGCTCTGCATGGTGCTGGCCTGGGTATTGCCGACCTGTTTAACGGACATATCCGCTGCCAGAGTGGAGAATGAAGCAGTGGCGATCAGTACGGCAGCGATGCAAGGTAATAGTTTCATGATTGACTCCGTTATTTTGCTTGTTAACTCGTTCTCAGTGGTGTTGATTATCGGGCAACCAGTGAAAACGGACGTCATCCAATGTAAAGAAACTCAATCATTGTGAGTAAAACAAGGAGAAGATAAGAATATTTATTTCCTGAACAATACTGAACTCCATTTTTAGATTAATTTTATGCCCTATTTGATAGAAATAAAAATTATATTTACTCGAGTGGGGCAAGTGCCTTCATTTTTAACAAATTTTACTTACCGTTGATACCGATACTGCATCATACTACTTGGCCCAGATTGGCAAACGTACCGTTTAAACGTCTGGCTATGGCGGGTAGTTGCCGAATAAGAACGTATTTCGCGTGGCAAACGCCGCTGCCAGTACATCACAGAGATGAAAAATGAGCTTGCACAGTCAAAACATCTGCAATTTTCAGTATGGTTAATATATTAATATGAGTAATAGTAATAAATAACGCTTATCACCCACCAAGTATCACTGATTGAAATAATTAAATTTAAAAACATAGACCACAAGAAATAAAATCAAGAACTTGTCAGGTAACAAGCCGTAAAACCAAGAATTTATCAGACAAAAACCAAGGAAATCACCTAGACAAAAGTAAAAACATCAGTGGAAAAAAGGTATTTTCTCAAAATCAATACATTGATGTAGACAAAATAAAAAGATAGGGATTTAATACTGGCCGTAATTGAGGGCATCTCAGGCACAACTACTTATATCCATCATTTTGAGTCACCGAGAGGCTGGCTACGTTCACGACCCCTTACTTAAGTAAGTTCATCAGGTTTTGATCGTTGGCTGCTCCTTGCGATTTTTGGGTATAAACCCTGTAATAAAAAACAGAGGTTGCATAGTCTTTAGTGCTGATGCTAATACATTTTCTCCCTGCAGGATGCAATTTATGTCAAAGCGACTTTTTGCCGAATTTTTTGGCACATTTTGGTTGGTGTTCGGTGGTTGTGGCAGTGCAGTATTAGCCGCCGCATTCCCACAACTGGGTATTGGTTTTACCGGCGTAGCTTTAGCGTTTGGCCTCACCGTAGTCACCATGGCTTATGCCGTCGGCCATATTTCTGGCGGGCACTTTAACCCGGCCGTCACCCTAGGCTTATTTGCCGGTGGCCGTTTCCCGGCAAAAGATGTTGTTCCCTATGTTATTACTCAGGTTATCGGTGGTATTGCGGCAGCGGCGGTGCTTTATTTAGTCGCCAGCGGTAAAACCGGTTTCGACGCTACCGGCGGTGGTTTTGCCTCCAATGGCTACGGTGAACATTCACCAAACGGCTATTCTTTGCAGGCCGCTATCGTTATTGAGTTAGTGCTAACCGCATTCTTCCTGATCGTTATTCATGGTGCGACAGATAAACGTGCACCAGCAGGGTTTGCACCACTGGCTATCGGCCTGGCATTGACGCTGATTCACTTAATCAGCATTCCGGTCACCAATACCTCCGTTAACCCAGCGCGCAGCACCGGCGTGGCGATTTTCCAGGGCACCTGGGCATTGCAGCAACTGTGGGTATTCTGGTTAGTGCCATTGATTGGCGGCGTTGTTGGCGGGCTGATTTACCGCTGTCTGCTGGAAGACAAAAAGTAAGTACTATTTTCAGGGCAGCCCTCTCTTGGCTGCCCTGCCATATTTACCCCTTTGTAACCTCAAACATCATGATGTCGCTGGTAAACGAACCATCGGCCTGAATGGCGAAATGCTGCCGCACATCCTCTGCTACCCCGACCTGTAAGGCGCGAATCGCGGTGACAAAATGTTCAGGGGTACGCATCCGCGCCACCCAACTGCTGAACTCCAGATCCAGACGATCCGAAGTCACTTCCCGCACCACTAACCCAGCCTCAGTAAACATTGCCAGCCATTCACCCGGCGAATAGTTACGCACGTGTGAGGTATCGCGTAACACTTCTACCGTCTGCAAATGGATATCCAGCAAAGGATGGCCCGGCGAAATCACATCCATAAAGATGGCTCGACCACCGGGTTTCAGTACCCGCTTCACCTCGCGCAGTGCCCGGCCAACGTCGTGCCAGTGATGCGCCGAATAGCGGCTGATCGCTATATCAAAACTGGCATCGTCAAACGGCAGCGATTCAGCCACGCCTTGTTGTACCTGAATATTCCCCAATCCTTTCTCCGTGGCGGCTTTACCAACCACTGCCAGCATCTGCGCGGACAGATCGTATGCCACCACCTGGGCTACCTTTGCCGCGGCGACAAAACTGGCATGCCCGGCACCGCATCCCAGATCAAGCAGCCGAGCTTCACTGCTGCCTTCCAGCAGGCGCGCCAAGCGTTGCAGATCTTTCCCCTGTGCGTGTACGGCACTGCTCAAATAGGCCTGAGCCTGTTCGCCGAACTGACGTTCGACCGCATTCTTATGGCTGTCGCTGATGCTCATATCTACCCCCGTTATGGATGTTCTGAAGTGACTATAATTAACTTACTATACGGGTACAATATGACCATTTATCCTAGTATCAATAGGTACCACCCTATGGAATCAGACACTCTATCCGGCCCAAAAGCCCTCGGGGCTTTTCTGCGCGCACACCGGGAACGGGTAACACCAGAAATGCTGGGCCTGCCCACGGCCCCGCGTCGGCGCACCAGCGGCTTACGCCGCGAGGAGCTGGCACAAATCAGCGGCATCAGCGCAACCTGGTATACCTGGATCGAACAGGGGCGAGAGGTATCCATTTCGCCCTACACGCTGGCGCGCATTGCTAAAGCGCTGCGGCTCGGCCATGCCGAACGCCACTACCTGTTTACGCTGGCGCGCATCACCGACCCGGAGTTGGAACAGTTGCAAGAAACGGTTAACGCCGCCGTGCTGGAAAGCGTGCATCAAATGACGGTGCCTTGTTATCTGCTGGATCTCACCTGGAATATGGTGGCCTGGAATCAGCAGGCGCAAAAGCTATTCAGCGGCTGGCTGGAACAGGCCAAGACCCCGAACTTGTTACATTTTATGTTCTTCCATCCTCAGGCAAAGCAACTGGTCAGCAATTGGGAAGATCGCGCTCGGCGCGTGGTAGCAGAATTCCGGGCTGAAACCAGCCATCATCAGGGAACCGAAGAGATACGCGCCTTTGTGCGCAACATGACGCACAACAGCGAATCCTTTCATCATTGGTGGAAGCAGCAGGACGTCATGGCACGCGAAGGAGGAGAGCGTACCTTTACCCATCAATTACTCGGCGCACTGCATTATCAGCAGGTCACCTTCTATCCTGCCGAGCACCCTGGGCTGAAGCTGGTGATGTTAATGCCGCTGTCGTAATAGGTAACAAATTCATAGACAGGTTTACCTGCCATTTATTTATTAGCGTCTGTAAACGCGCTAGGGTAATTAACAGCTGTGACACACATCACATTGACTCTTTTCATCTCCTTGAGGTTACCTTATGCAATCTGAAGAACAACGCCTTATTGACGGTCTTTTCAGCCGCCTGAAAGAAGCCGCGACCAAAACGGGCCAAAGGGATATTCAAGCGGAGCAGCAGATCAATCAGCATATTCGCGAGCAGCCTTCCGCCCCTTACTATATGGCGCAGGCGATGATCATTCAGGAAGCGGCGCTGAAACAGATGGATCAGCGGGTAAAAGAGCTGGAAGGCCAGGTGGCTCAACTACAGCAAAACGCCAGCAGCCAACAGAGCAGCGGTGGATTCCTGGCAGGATTGTTCGGCGGCGGTAGCCGCAGCACCCCCAGCCCGCGCGAACAGTATCAGGCGCAGCAGCAAAACAGTGCAGCCTGGAATAATCAGCCGCAGAACGGGTATGCACCGCAGCAACCGAATTATGCCCAACCCCAGCAGGCCGCACCGGCTCGTGCCGGTAGTTTCCTCGGGGGAGCCTTGCAGACCGCTGCTGGCGTCGCGGGGGGTGTCGTATTGGCCGATATGCTGACCGGTATGTTCCGCCATTCGCAGCCGCAAGAGATCGTCAACATCATTAACGAAACGCCTGTCGATGACAACACGATGCGTAACTTTGACGCTTCAAACAATCTGGATACCTTCAACAACGGCGACGATCGCTTCACAAGCAACGACAATGGGTTCCTGAACACGGATTATCAGAATAACGATTTTTCTGATGATAATGATTACAACAACGATGATTCCTTCATCTGACCTGCCGCCCTCTCCATCTGGGGAGGGTTTTATCTCCCACCAAGAATCGGTTGAGTTCTCTCGGGGTTCAAGGCGTTTCGTTATCGCTGATTTTTGCCAGCGCTATGCGGTAAGCCTTCACCTTTTTGCGTTTCTTCAACCAGGTAGTGGCAGAGACAATAAAAATGGCCCCAGACATGGCCAGCACCCCAGCAGGGTGGTCATAAAACACCATCAAAATAAAGTAAACGGCTGAAACAATCGCCACCCATTTCGCCGAATTCCCTACGGCATTTTTCTCGTGGGTTAAGCGGCGGATCGACTCTTCTTCGCTGATTCCCATACACCCTCCTTGTTGGTTGAAAGCTCCATTATATGTTGCAGGAGTGCTGATATTTCAATCAATTGCACAGTAAAGAAGCGTAAATATCAGCAAATGGCGTAGTGGTAGGCCAGCGCATTGAAACGCAAGCCAATGCGGCAGCAGTTGGCCGCTCTTTAAAAGATAAATCAGCCAGTGATCTCGATGGCATTGCCGTCAGGATCGCGAATAATCGCCTCATAGAAGCCATCGCCGGTCCGGCGCGGTGCCGCCTGCAAAATACCGTCCTGTTTGGCCCGCTGCGCCAGTTCGTCCACCAACGCCTCACTGCCCAATGAAAGGGCAATATGCGCCCAACCGATACGCTCCTCCCCTGGTTTGCCCGGCAGCAGGCCGGGAACGGTCATGATCTCCAGCGTTGGCCCTTCAGCCAGCTTAACGAAGCGGGAAACAAAACCAGGGCGGTTTTTACTTACATACTCGTCCCCCGCCACACCGTTGAAATAACGTTGCCAAAAAGCAACCTGCGCCTCAATATCCTGCGTCCATATCGCGACATGGGCTATTTTCATCATCATTCTCCTGAGGTGATAGAGATATCCGCCGCAGTGTGCCACCTGCGGTTCAAATTCGCTCTGTGACAATAATACCACTGGCAAGATGTTGGCTATACTGGAAAAGTAGTGCCACCGCAAGCGTAACCTATTGGGCGCTAAGTGAGAATGATGTTATTGAGAATCGCCAATTGGCTGTTTCAACTTCCAGGCAGGCTGCTCGCACCGATCTTCAGAAATCGCCTGACGATACTGATCTTTTTCATGCTGATTGCCGCAGGCATTTTTGCCGCCAAACGCCATCTGTACGCGCAGCAACATGAAGAACTGGCGGCGCTCGCTGCACCAAAGCATTACCTGATCCAGCGCGAAATTCCTTTGCGGGAGGCTCGTGAACATTGCGGTGGGCCGTTGCACGATAATCAAGGGCAACCCTGGCCCGCCGTTGCTGGCTATCTGCATCAGCCGGAATGGCAAACCGGCAGTTCCCTGCGGGAGTTCACTCTGGATAACCGGCAAAATGCTTTTGCCGTGCTGGTCAAACTGGAGAATGCCTTGGCGCCACGGCAGCCTGCTGAAGTGTTTATCCCCGCCGCTGGCAGTTTCACGGTTAAAATGGATGCGGCTGGTGAATATGTTATGAAGGTCAAAAACCTCACAAGCGGTTGCAGCTTCCGCTCAGCGCCCCTCTCCGTAGCGGATCATCAGGGTGGGCCGCTACCGTTGAGATTATCGGGGGAAGGATCAGAATCCTATCACCCGATCAACGATAATGAGTACTAACCCTTATCAGAACTGCCAGCGCAGCCAGGCGAAGAACACGTTGCCGTTATTGTAAGTGCCTGGAATGTAGGTGGCCTGGAAGGTAAGTTGCTGATAACCGATGGAGGCCATCGGCAGCGGGGCCGGGAGCGGAATATAGTTCCAGTTATCGCGCGCGGTCACGCTGGCGGTAAAGCCCAGGCCAAGACGAAAATCTTCGCCCTCAATCGGCCGCCAGATATTCTCATAGGCATAGCCGCCGATCGGCTCCCATTTGTTGAACGAATCCTTGAACACCATAAAGTAGATAGTGTGCCAGTCACCGTCTGCGTCAAAGCGCGAAATACCATACCCCGCGCCCCACGGACGTTCGTTGTAGCTATCGATCTTTTCCTGATCGTACGCCCAACGGTTATGCCAGGTAATGGCCGGCAGATAGAGCTCTTTATTCGGCGAATCAGTCCAGGTTTCGGCAACGTTACCCTTAAAACGCTCCCACCAGTTCTGCTCCTCCGTCGCCGTACTGTTACTTTCTGCACCAACCTCAGCATAAGAAGGCAGTGCAGAAAATAACAACGCCAGCGAAGATGCCAAAAGAGTCCTTTCAAAACACATCATAAAGCTCCTGTAAAAATTAGCGGGGGATTTTTACCGATCGCCCTGCCGAGATCAAGCCGTATCACCGTGGCTCCATGCCATTTATACCCACTTGTTGATGTTTGGTTTATACCTGCCACCGGGTAAGTTTCCCGCAAAGAGAACATGGCTAAACTACTCATTTTTCATTGGTTTGCATGTCAGAAAACTCTCTTTTGTTACGCTTGCATATTAAGGCGTTATAGCAAGGATTTAACCGTTTTTTGAAAGAAAAGGTTACATTATCAGTCTAGGACTGCCTGAATCTGCGCTTTTCCTGAGTTCCTGACGTGGCAAAATATTGACAGTGCGCCGAGAGATAACGTGATCCTTTCCACAACTCCCGCTCACATCAGTACGCAATGCGACGCATCCTACCACGCTAGACGGCAGGCTATCAGGGTTACTCGCCAACACGCAGAAGTGTAAAGCAGTTCTGCCACCCGCGGCAATGAAACGGGCCAAAGAGGTTATTCAGCAGATTTATCATCAATAATTCATTTTATCTTTTTTGGTTAAAATAACCGAATCAGGATAGATGCATACCAAGAAAAGTCCTGCCACTATTCTCAACGCCCTCTGACTGCGGCATTTCTATAGCATTTCGCTTCAACTCTCTGGGAATCTCTGTCTTAGAAAAATACCCGCAGCTGTTCTCAGCCATGATCCCTTAGCCTTTTAGGGCGTAAATTCCCGCATACGATACGGTATTAGCCAGTAAACCAAGAAAACTTGAACAAGTTTCCACTTTCACCAACTGTTAATGCTGACTAGGCATATTCCGTCTGCCTTGAGCCAATTACATATTCAACGATTAAAGGAGCAACATCGCCAGCAGCTCTCTGCTGTGCTCCTTCAAGTAACAACAAATTAATATGAATGTGGAGCAGTAATGAAAATAACGATAGGTGCATTCCTCCTGCAACAGCTTCGAGCCCTGAATGTAGAGCATATCTATGGCGTGCCAGGTGATTACAACTTGGCCCTGCTGGAACTGATTGAGCATGACACCAACATAAAATTTATCGGTAACTGTAACGAACTGAATGCGTCTTATGCCGCCGATGGCTATGCCCGCCTCAACGGGGCTGGCGCGCTTATCACCACCTACGGCGTGGGCGATCTGGCCGCGCTGCCTGGTATTGCCGGTGCTTACGCGGAATCGGTCCCGGTTGTCTGCCTGGCGGGTACACCGCCGCTGTATGCCATGAAAAACCATGCTCTGGTGCATCACTCGTTGGCAGACGGCAATTTTGACAACGTGATGAACTGCTTTAAGCAATTCACCGTGGCGCAGGCGCTGATTACGCCGGAGAATGCGGCCAGCGAGATCCCTCGCGTGCTCGCCACTGCCTGGCAGCGGAAAAAGCCGGTTTACCTGCAGTTGCCTTCCGACATTTGCGACGTCAAAATTGAAGTGAACAGTATTCTCTCTCTGCACTTACCCAACAGCTACGCCAACACTCTGCGCTTGGCGGCAGTGGCACTGCTCAAACGCATTCAACAGGCGCAGCGGCCGATGATCCTGATCGATCAGATGGTTGACCGTTTTCAACTACAGCCGCTGGTGCTTACGGTCGCCGACAAGTTCGCCATCCCATTGACCAATATGCCCACGGCAAAATGTGTGATCCCTGAGAGCACGCCGGGCTGGCAAGGTGGCTACAGCGGCGATTTATCATCCCCTGAACTGTTCGAAAAGATGGCTCAGGCCGATTGTGTACTCAGCTTTGGCGTGCGCCTGGTGGACTCCACCACCGGTTATTTCAGCCAACAAATCCTCCCGCAGGCAATGGTGGATATCCAGCCCTACTCGCTGCGGCTGGATAACACCACGTATCCGGCGGTAACGGCAGCGGATTTGCTGCGTACGCTGTTGGAACTGGCTGAGGAAGCTAACGCCCTACCGCAAGCCCCGCTGCCAAAGCTCACTCAAACATTGGCGATGCCTAGCGATGCTCTGCTCGATCAGGCTTATTTCTGGCAACGCATCAGCCACTTTATTCAGGCGAATGATGTTCTGGTGGTCGAAAACGGCACCTCTGGCGCAGCAATGGGGGCGATGCGCATGCCGGACGGCATAACGGTAGTGAATCAGCCCATTTGGGGGGCGATCGGCTATACCCTGCCCGCGCTGCTCGGCACGCTGATGGCGGCCCCTGCGCGCCGGCACCTGCTGTTTATTGGTGATGGCTCATTCCAGCTTACCGCACAGGAGGTTTCGAGCCTGCTGCGCTGCGATCTGAAGCCGATTATCTTCCTGATTAATAACCAGGGTTACACCATTGAGCGCTATATTCTTGGTGAATCATCGTCTTATAACGATATCGGTTCATGGGATTACGCCAAACTGCCAGCGGTGCTGAATCGCCAGGCAGCGCCGTTCTGCGTGGCGGTAGAGACCGGCCAGCAGTTGGAAATGGCGCTGGAGCAGGCATCAAGACAAGATCGACTGGCCTTTATCGAGGTGAAATTACCGATGATGGACGCACCGCCCGCCATGAAAGAGTTTTGCCAGCGTTGCAACCACTTCAACTTTGGCCAGCACGCCACGCTGTCACGCAGCGCAAACCCGCTGTCAGGCAGATTCAAGCGAGATTGGGCGTAAGGCTGTAGACTTTTAAGGGTAACCATCTCGTCAATAAGCTTATTTTTGCATGACAAGGAGGGCATATGCCTGACAATTCCGTAACAATACTGGATAGCGTAGTGCGTTTTCTCGATCGTCAACACGGCCTGTATATCAACGGCCAGTGGCAAGCCGCCCAGGCGGAAGCGCGGCTGGCGGTCTATAACCCCGCCGATGGCAAGCAAATCTCATCCACCGCCGATGCCAATGCCGCCGATGTGGCGCTGGCGGTCACCTCAGCCCATCAGGCGTTCACCAGCGGAGTTTGGGCGCAGCGCCTGCCTGCCGAGCGCGAACGTATTTTACTGCGCTATGCCGATCTGCTGGAGCAGAATGCCGAAGAGCTGGCCCAACTGGAAACGCTGGAACAGGGCAAATCGATCGCTATCTCCCGGGCGTTCGAGGTGGGTTGTACCCTGAACTGGATGCGCTACACCGCCGGGTTGACCACCAAAATCACTGGCCAAACCCTGGACGTTTCCATTCCGATGCCGCCGGGTGCCAAATATCAGGTTTACACCCGCAAAGAGCCGATAGGCGTGGTGGCAGGTATCGTGCCGTGGAACTTCCCGCTGCTGATCGGGATGTGGAAGGTGATGCCCGCGCTGGCGGCCGGTTGTTCGATCGTGATCAAACCGTCAGAAACCACCCCGCTGACTCTGCTGCGCATGGCGGAACTGGCCAGCGAAGCGGGCGTACCGCCCGGCGTTTTCAACGTAGTGACCGGCAGAGGTTCGCTGTGCGGTAAAGCGCTGACCGAACACCCGCTGATCGCCAAAGTCAGCTTTACCGGCTCTACGCCGGTGGGCAAAAGCATCGCTCGCGCGGCGGCCGATCGCTTAACCCGCGTCACCTTGGAGTTGGGCGGTAAAAACCCGGCCATTGTACTGAAAGATGCCGATCTGCAACAGGTGATCGAAGGGCTGATGGCGGGCAGTTTCCTCAATCAGGGGCAGGTGTGCGCCGCCAGTTCACGTATTTATATCGAGGCACCGATTTACGATCGGTTGGTGGCCGGTTTCGAACAGGCGGTGAAGTCGCTGTCTGTCGGGCCGGGCATGGATGGCAGCGCACAGATTAACCCGCTGGTTTCACAGGATCATCGTAACAAGGTGGCGGCCTATCTGGACGACGCCAGGAACAAACACGCGGAGCTGATCAGCGGTGCCGCTGGGCCGGATGCGCAGGGTTTCTATATTCCCCCGACTTTGGTGATTAACCCGGACGATAGTCTGAACCTGACGCGAGAAGAGGTTTTCGGCCCGGTGGTTAACCTGATCCGCGTGGCAGATGCCGAAGAAGCGTTACAAAAAGCTAATGATACCGATTATGGTCTGACCGCCAGCCTATGGACCACCAGCCTGCAGGCGGCAATGGCCTATACGCCGCGTATTCAGGCAGGCACGGTGTGGGTTAACACGCATACGCTGATCGACGCCAATATGCCGTTTGGTGGCTTCAAACAATCGGGCACCGGGCGCGATTTCGGCCCAGACTGGCTGGATGCTTATACCGAATCGAAATCGGTCTGTATTCGTTATTAAACCTAGCGCCAATGTTTAGGGGCACTGTTTCCAGTGCCCTTCAGACTGCTGACAAAGCGGGTTATTAGGGGGAGCGTGCCGAAGGGGTCGTAACGGCGTAAGCCGTCGGAGTGCCCCTCGGTGCGCTAGACCCGGGTATCTTGGGCTAAAAGGCAAATTTATCATCAACCTAGGGGCACTGCTTGCAGTGCCCCTGGTCATTTTCTCGCTCAATCCTGCGGTTTGCCATTCAGATTCAACGTCGGCGTTTCATCGAAAAAGTTCCAGGGCTTGAGCAACACATGCACCCATTCCGTTGGCATGATCGGCCACTCTTCCGCCCGCGCTACATGGGTAGTACCGGTGGTCAGCCACACCACATCATCGCTGTTGTCGATTGACTGGTTATCGGCGGTGTATTGCCCCAAGCCAGTATCCTGCGTCGAGCGGTTCGGGTATTTACCTTCCGGGTAACGTTCATCCGGGTGGTAGCGCGTCACCCAAAGTTGCTTATCCATAAAGCTCAGGCGGTGATAGATCCACTCATCCTTGCCGAAGTTGGCCCCCTTGGCGACCGGGTGCGTTCCCCCCGCATACGGAATCAACTGATAGGAAACCGGGTTACCCATCTTGTTCAGTTTGCTGGTGTTGCTCAGCAAACGGATGGTGGCAGGATCAAACTTCTGCGCCGCCTGCTGTTCAGTGCTGACCTTCACCTGATCGACCTGCATAGTACTGGTGCGTGGGCCCCCCCGATCGTTGGGTTTCACATCCGGATTGAGTTCCACCAGGCTGTTATTTTCGCCATCCACGTCCATATCCAACCGGAAATTGTAGATATGCTGATGCGTGGTGCCGACGATGTTGTGATCGATCAGCGTGCCGTACTGCGTATCCTGCTGCGCGGTCGGATCCTGCATGGTTCTGGCCTTCACGCCTTTCACCGCCTCAATCCCCGTCGCCCCAGCGCTAATACCAATGGTGCCGTTCTGGTGGAATACCCAGTCGAAGATGTAATCGTAGTTCCCTACCGTGCTGATCCAGCGCACCACCAGTTCACGGCGCTCGGTGCTGATATTCGGCTGGCCCATTTCCTGATGCTTATACTCCGGCCCGGCGTAACGCTCGAATAGGGCAATGGCGCGTGGGATAGCGGTGGGTTTACCGGTGTAATCGGCAATGGTTTCATCCAGCAATACGGCGTTCTGCGGGGCATCTTTGCCACGGGCAATCGGCGAGGTCAGCGTCCCCATGCCGTAATCCCCTGCATCCAGATAGGCTTTGAAATACCAGCCGATATCCGGATCGCCATAAGGCACAATCATGCCCCCTAGCGAGCCTTCGTACATCACTTTGCGTTTGCGACCATGATCGTTATAAGTCACCGTTGAGAGCACCGGCCCGACGCGGGAATTGAGATGCAGGTGGAAATCCCAGTTCTGCCAGTGGATGGTATTGCCGGTGATGGTGTAGTTTTTCCCTTCGGGTTCGACGATCTCCAACGGTTTGATCTTTGGTGCCTGACGATCGCGGCCATCATACGGCGTCGGCTTCAACGGCACCGGGATCACCGGCCCTTCCTCGATTTTTATGATCTTCTTCTGTTCCAGATCGACCACCGCCACCAGGTTTTCAATCGGATGCGCCCAGTAGTTGCCATCGCCGACATCCAGATAGCTGATCACTTTCAGCAACCGTTGATCCTGCTTAAGGCCATCTTTACCGTCGAAATAACCGACCGTCAGCGGCGTGGTGATCACTTTGGCAGGGTCCTGCACGCCGCGCTTTTTCAATGCATCGGCATACTCTTTGCTGCCGTTGATAATCGTCTGCACGCTGGCAAAATCATCCAGCAGCACCATTCCATGAGCCCCTTTGATCGGTTGCCAGGACAGCACTTTTTTCTGCGGTAAATCCACCACGCTTTCAATCACATGAACGCCATCCAGCAAGGTGACCTCGGCCTGCCGTGGCTGCTGGATGCTGCTGCCGTTCAGCACAAACTGCCAGACCTGATCTTTCGGCGGTTCACGCAGCGAGATTTCGGTAAAGCGCAGGTTATTTTTATACTCTGGTGCAGCCTTGATGGTAGCAACCACCTCGTTGATCTCTGCCGCACTCAGCGGATTCAGCGGATGTGCCCGGTGTTCAACGGCGAAGGTCTGATCCAGCCCAGACTGGAAAACATCGTTAATGAATCCTTCAGACATATAGGCTGTTTTACCTTTGAACACCACCGGCACCGGCAATTTCAGCGGTTTACCATTGACGATGGCTTCGCGAGCGCTCGGTTTCACCTTCACGTAGGCACCGTCTTTGACGATCACAAACATACGCGCGTAGTCATCCCACTGTACGCTGGCCCCGAACTCCTCCAGCGTTTTTTGCATCGGCACCATCTTGGCCGCAGCACCGTGTGCCAGCGCCGCAGTCTGCCAACCCGTTCCTACCAATAACCCCAATGCCAGCGCAATGGCTGCTGGCAGGCGTTGGGTCGCCATGATTGTTGTTTTAGATCTCATCATTCCCCCGCACGAATCAAAGAAGCATCGACATCCGTTATTGTTGTGGTGAACCCGTCAGCCGAGCCCTATGCCAACATAGCAACTCTCAAGCGGGGATATTTTGTTGTGCTTGCCATCCTGTTTGTCGTTACTGACAATCTGCACGGCAAGCACACGAACGGGGGAAAGATTGGGGTTACTGGTACTGCTTGCGATACGCGCTTGGCGAAACGCCAAAGCGGGCCTTAAACGCGGTAGAGAAATGGCTGTGGTCGGCAAATCCCCAGTCATAGCCAATGTTGGCGAGCTTTTGCCGTTCTTTTACCTGACGTAACGCCTGCGCGCACAGATCCAAGCGGCGGTTTTTGATGTACTGCGCCACAACCAACCCCTTGCGGGCAAACATGCGGTACAAACTGCGCACGGAAACCCCTATCTCACTGGCGACCCATTCCGGCCGTAGCTGTTCCGACTGAATATGCTGGTCGATAAACGTCAGCGAACGGGTGAAGATCCGCTCATGGCTATCCTGCTGTTCTTCGCCCCCTGCCAGCACCGGCCGCAGCAAGGTCGCCACTGCGTTAAGTACCGCTTCGCTTTCCACCAGACTCATCTCAGGATTCTGCATACTGCCCAACACCAACTGTAGGCTGAGTTTCGCCGCCGCAGCCTCGGTGCCAAGGCGCTGGGCACAGGGAAGAGTGATGAATCTCAGGTGTTGCTCAATGTAGCTGCGAGGTAACACTAGAGAGAGTTGGCGTGAGTCCTGCTGATAAATAAAGCTACAGGGCTGCGAGGCATCGATAAAAGTCATATCCCCGGCCGATAGCCTGGTCTGGTGATGCCCCTGCTCCATCATCGAACTACCATGCAGTTGGAAGGCAGCAAAAAAATGCGAACTGTCACTGCTCTGAGCAATCTCACGTCGGGTCCGATAAAGCCGGGTTTGGGCAATATCAACCACACTCAGCCGCAGCGCATGGGCACGGAATTCTTGTACCGCACCGCTGAAGCTTGGCCCCAACGTTTTGGCACCAAACCGACCGCAGGCAGAGTTGATCTGCCCTAGCCACTCTTCAAAGTGCGCATCCCTGACCTGTGTAGAAATCGCCATAATTAACTCCTTGAAACATAAGCAACAAAAGAGAAACTGGCTTATCGCTCCCACCACGAGGGATCGATAGCTGAGGCAGTGTTGACATTGATTGATGAATAAAAATAACAATACATTAACATTTAGTCAGCATTATCTACGCGATTTGGCGTGGAGATCACACTCTGCTTTCAGTAACAGAAGGGGAGAGATATCTCACCATAGCCTTTAGAGCTTGCTGAGATTTTGGTGTATCGAAAATGGCTGCGGTTAATTTTAATGACAGAGAAAATATTGGCAACACTACGAGGAAAATAAGGCACAGCACACAATGCCACACCTTTAATAAATACTCTCTGTCATTAACTGTAGAGTTAACATGTGCGGAAATCATCCACTTCGCAGTAGTGTCAATGAGTCAGCTCACTGGTGCACCAGTGGGCTGACATGTTACTGCTTTCTTCGGGTATAGCGTCGTACATTCAGGACATCTTACGGAGAAAAAATACCGCAGATGTTACCTGTCTCAAATTATTTGAAAATATGAGTTTATTACAATAGTGGTGCTATTGTTGCTACAGCACAGAGAGATGAATCAGCGGTGGAACGAGTGACTGTCTCTCCATACTTGCCTTTGCAGGTAGTCACTTGCTGGCAAGTAGTAACATTAGCTACCGTTGCATTTTCGAAAGAAATCAGGCAGCTACTTGCTCCACCGACAACACTTGACGCTTCTGATACGTTTAACTTTTTCATAAAATATCCTTATAGTGAAATAATAAAATCCATCTTAAGTTTATTGCTATTAATAATGAAGATAATACTTTAACCTATTGATTAATAACAACGGGTTATTACCATGACTTAAGACGTTAGGATTATAGTGATAAAGAAAATCCAGAGTCAACGTTAGTGCATTTTTAATGCACGCCTTCAGGAGATTCCCCAAAAAAAACAAGAGCACTTCTTAATAAACACCTTTAAATAATAAAGCCAGCATTTTTAATACACAAATAAAATAATAAAAGAATGTCAGAATTTACAGTGATTTTATCAAGAAACAACCTGATATACATATTGCTAGTTATATTGCTTTTCATACTTCGGATCAGTAACGTAAGTGTCGTTGATAACCAATGCCCACGCTGATCCTCAGGAAACGTAATTGATGACAACAGAAAAAAAGCTTGCCATCCCGATATTAAAAACCCGCCGGCTGACATTGCAACCGCTAGAATTATCAGATTCAGAAGACATTCAACGGCTGTTTCCACACTGGGAAATCGTGCAATACATCACCAATCAAGTCCCCTGGCCCTATCCAGAAGGTGCTGCACGGCAATTTATCCAGGAAATTGCACTACCCAATATGGAAGAAGGCTCTGGCTGGTACTGGTCTATTCGGCTTAAGGAGGATGATCGTCACTTAATTGGCGTCATCAATCTTTGCGACACGCCCAACGCCAACCGTGGATTTTGGCTAACGCCGGAATGGCAGCATCAGGGGTTGATGAGCGAAGCCAGTGAAGTGGTTACCGATTTCTGGTTTAACCAGCTTGATAAACCTGTGCTGCGTGTACCCAAGGCGAAAACCAATCTGGCTTCAAGGCGAATATCCGAGCGCAGCGGTATGCGCGTGGTTGCGACCCAGTGGGCTGATTTCGTCGGTGGACGTATGGAAACTGAGATCTGGGAAATCACCCAAGACGAATGGAATCACAACCGATAAAACGCGCGTAATTTGTACTGATTGCATGATCCAGATCACTGTATGGATATACATTATTAGTGACAATCCTTGCCAGGAAACGAGTCAATCAAAAACCTACAGGAGAGTGTAATGAAAACGAATATCGTTGGTTGGTTTGAAATTTATGTTGCCGATATGCCACGGGCAAAAAAATTCTATGAGTCTGTTTTCAATACTCAATTTGAAAAAATGGAAAGTGAGGAGATGGAGTACTGGCTATTTCCTTATCAGCAAGGAAGTGAAGGTGCAGGCGGTGCGCTGGTTAAAATGGACTGCGTTCCGCCAGGGCCAGGCGGCACCATGGTGTACTTGATGTGCGAAGACTGTGCGGTAGAAGAGGCACGGATTGTGCCTAACGGCGGCGAGATCTTGCGTCCGAAGTTTTCCATTGGTGAGAATGGCTTTATTACCATCGCAAAAGACAGTGAAGGCAATGTGATCGGCCTGCATTCGATGAAGTAACGCCGTTATCTTTCAAGCTGCGGCCTGGTTGGTCGCAGCTTGGAATGTGACAGATATAACCAAAGTCTTTGGCGTTTCAACCAGGTATTTATCACGCTATCAAAAATACCCGCCGGGTCTGGCAATCACCTATTTTTTGATTTACATCAAGCTATCTGTCTGTTGTTTAAATAACCGCTGCTGTAGACTTTCGCCGCATAAATACCCCGTGTCAGCGCAATGCCATTCACTTAAGCGCAAAACGGCATAATTATGCAGCAGATGCTGAAGGTGTGGCCTCCCTCCCTCGAGGAGAGGGAACTGGTTAGCCTTAACTGATCGGCATTGCCGTATTAGCGCGTGTTTTCGCCATTAGCTGAAAGCACCAATGGCGTTATCCCCATCATGCTTCGCTGTTCTGCCTTTCTCCTGCGTCGAATTTCGTTGTAGACCTTTGGCACTGGCGATTAGGCCGGGGTTTAGAGTTTAAAAGGATATAAAGGATGCAACTCAAAGATATCATTCATAAACAACGTCCACTTAACGCCTGGGAAGACGCGGAAAAAATCCCTTGGCATGATCCAGCCTTCAGTGAACGCATGTTGCAAAATCACCTTGCTCAAGATCATGACTGGGCCAGCCGCCGCTTGTCACTCATCGACAAACAGGTTGCCTGGATCCAGCACCAGTTACCGGCACAAGCGCAGATCCTTGATTTGGGCTGTGGCCCAGGGTTTTATCTTCAGCGCCTCGCTCAGGCAGGCTTTCAATGCACCGGAGTGGATTTCTCACCGGCGTCTATCCACTATGCGCGCCAACAGGCACTAAATGAAGGGCTTGAGATCCGTTATCACTGCCAGGATATCCGCCAATTCAAGCCTGCAGAGCAGTATGACTGCATCATGATGACCTTCGGTGAATTCAACGTATTCAGCAAAGCGGATGGACTGGCGCTGCTTAAGCACATGGCGAACTGGCTGAAGCCTGGTGGGCAACTGATTATGGAGGTCCATACCCAGGAAGAGGTGAAACGTCAGGGAGAAACAGGGAGCCGCTGGGAATCTCACCAACAGGGATTGTTCTCCCCCACACCACACTTGGTACTCACAGAAAATGCCTGGGACGAACAAAGCAATATTGCTTCAGCCGCCTGGTGGATTATCGAATCAACCGGAGAAGTCTCACTCTTCGCCAGCCACATGCAGGCCTGGAGCGATGAAGAGTACCGACAAAGTTTACAAACGTTGGGGATAAGCCACATCAACCGGTTGACGGCCAACGACTGGCCCACAGGTGAGGACTTTGCAGGGAAGCTGTATGTATTACATGGCGTTAAGCAGCCATAATACCTAAGGAATTCATGGAGCCAGGATGCAAGAGAGTCGTTTACAAAATCACAGAAGCCGTTCGGTAACCCTATTCTTTCCGATCTCACTGATCCTGTTTGAGTTTGCCGCCTATCTGACCAACGATATGGTGCAACCGGGCATCATTGATATCGTCAAGGAATTTAATGCCGATGTCAGCCTGGCACCGGCCTCGATCAGCGTGTATATGGCTGGTGGCATGATATTGCAGTGGCTACTGGGGCCCCTTTCCGATCGTATCGGCCGCAGACCGGTGTTGTTGACCGGTGCGCTGCTGTTTACCCTCGGCTGCATCGCCACCCTATTTACCCATAACATGGAGCAATACCTGCTGACGCGGTTTATTCAAGGCACCAGCATGTGCTTTATTGCCACCGTGGGCTATGTTGCAGTGCAGGAGGTGTTTGGCGAGAAGGATGGCGTCAAAATGATGGGCCTGATCACCTCGGTAACGTTAATCGCCCCGATTATCGGCCCGTTAGCCGGTGCCGCCTTCATCCAGATCGCCCACTGGAAAGGGATGTTTGCCCTGATTGCCCTGCTGGCACTGGCCGCCTCGGTCGGTTTATGGCGCAATATGCCAGAAACCGTTACCGCCAAACGTGGCACATTCAGCCTCGCAGGGATTGCCACAGATTTTAAACAGGTTTTCCGTAGCCCCTGTTTTCTGGCGGGTGCCTTCGCCATCAGCTGCGCCTATATCCCCATGATGTCCTGGGTGGCCACCTCACCGGTGATCCTGATTGACGACGGCGGGCTCTCTTCCGCGCAATATGCCTGGACGCAGGTACCGATCTTTGTTGCAGTGATCCTCGGCAGCCTGCTGGTGGCCAAGCTGGTCGGCGAACAGCCGTCAGATCGCATCCTGTGGGCTGGCCTGCCTATTCAGCTTGTCGGGCTAAGTGCCGCGCTGCTCGGCAATCTCTTTATCCCCCACGTCTGGGCCTGGTCGATTATCGGAGTCAGCCTTTATGCCTTTGGCATTGGCATGACCTTCCCGATTCTGTTCCGGCGCACGCTGTTTTCTAGCTCATCCCCCAAGGGAACCGTCTCTGCCAGCCTCAATATTATCGTGCTGAGCACCATTGCCCTGAGCATCGAACTGGGCAGATGGATTTATCAGCATGGCAATAAAGAGCTGTTTCACAGCATGGGGCTTGTCGCGGGCGTATTGAGCCTGATATTCCTGGTACGGTTCTTGAGGCTGCTAAAAGCGAATGACGGCGTGCAAGATCTGCTCAAACAACCTAGTGAGGAAGCTCAGGGATGAGTTTCCTTTTACCAAACATTGTGTCAGCAAAACTCAATAAGTTTACAGGTGACGAACCGGATCTTGTGCCTGGTGAAGAACGCCTACCACCTCTATGCCGTATGAAGTTTCACGGTAGTAAAGCATATGGCTTTCGCAGGGAAAGCTCATAATCCCAGGCCCTAGTTCTTCCCGAGCAAAACCTGGGGACGGGTGGCGGTCGAGCGTTTGAGTCAGGATAGTGCGGATAGCTTGTGCGTAAAGATCGGCGACTTCCTTTCCCCACCGATGCTGTGAATAGGCACGGACTTTACGAAACTGCACCTTGGCATCCGTGGTAAACCTGACCGTCATCCTTATCCCTCTGCCTGATTCAATTCATCTGGCGTCAGATCGCTAAACACATCATCAATATCGTGCAATTGGCCGTTTTCAGCCTGAGCGATGGACTTCGCCAAGACAGCTTTCAGATTCTGCAGTTTTAGCTCCTCGATAGCATTGAAGTCTTCATATGACATTACCACCACCTTCGGGCGGCCGTTTTTGGTAATGCATACGGGTTCGCGTATCGCTTTGCTGATGACTTCCCCAAACTGAATCTTGGCTTCACTGGCCGTAAAACTGTGCATATGTCATCCCCAGCATTGATTTTAAAAGGTACAAATCGTACCGATTCATACCAATACTAGGCGATAACGAAGACGCGTACCAGAAGAGATTGCTCGCCTGTGCCAGATTTTCCTATTTGAGTGAAATAGGAAAACAGCCGAACCGAGCGTCCTTATTGTACTGCACTTTTGAGCGTTATCTGTGTAGCAAGGCAGGCGGGGAAATGAAGTTTAACCCAGTTTACAACGCAGTAACTGGCCTCCAGAAGCGCCACCCTATACGCCTCTGGAAGCTGTTATCAACAAGCCTGATTATTCCTCAAAGAACCAGTAGCCCTGATTAATCAGCCCGGTTAACTCAACAACGAACGCCGGGTTACGCAGCGCATCACCCAGCTCTTTTTTACCGATCGCGGTGTAACGGCACAGAGCGTCAGCGGCTTTCGGTTCCACCGTTTCCAGCCGTTCGCTGTTGATGAAGAAGCTGTCGCCAACGCGAAGAACCCGCAACCCGCTCAGGCGCGTCAGGATTTCACCGCCCAACAGGGCATCGATAATCTCATCCGGTTCGTAAGGCGGCTGCGCGGGGGCGATATCCAGCTCGTGGCGCGGCGTGGTGGCAAAGCGGCCGAACCACTGTTTAAAATCTTCCGGCTGCTTAATCATGTCGATCATCATCTGGCGCAGGCGATCAAGCTCATAATCTTCAACCTTGCCCGGATGCTCCCGACAGGTTAGATCAGGATCGCTGTAGTGCTCACCGCCGAGATCGTTTTCCAGCGCATAGTCAGCGAAGCTACTGATCAAATCCCGGCCGTTAGGGCCACGGAAGCCGACGGAATAGTTAAGCGCGGTTTCATGCGTGAAACCATCGTGCGGGAAGCCCGGTGGAATATACAGAATATCGCCCGGTGCCAGATCTTCATCAATGATCGGCGTGAACGGCTCAACGTGCAGCAGCGCCGGATGCGGGCAAAACTGCTTCAGCGGCAACTTGTCACCAACGCGCCAACGGCGGCTGCCCATGCCCTGGATGATAAAAACATCGTACTGATCGATATGCGGCCCAACGCCGCCGCCCGGTACGGAAAAGGAGATCATCAGATCGTCTAAACGCCAGTCCGGCAACACGCGAAACGGGCGCACCAGCTCGGCAGACGGAGCATGCCAGTGGTTAACCGCCTGAGCCAACAGCGACCAGCCGGTTTCACCCAGATTATCAAAGTGCTCAAATGGCCCGTTGCTGGCCTGCCACAGGCCGTTTTCCTGGCTGACCAAACGGCTGTCTACTTCCGCTTCCATTGCCAAACCGGCCAGTTCGTCCGGCGTAATAGGATCGACAAAGTCAGGGAAGGCATTCTTCAGTACAACCGGTTGTTTTTGCCAATACTTTTCTAAAAACTCGGGCCAGTTAAGGTTCAGTTGATAAGCCATACTTTCACACCTGTGAGAAGACAAACAGGTGTGATTATAAAGAGGCTAACGCCTGCACCGCCTTGTTATGGGTCAAGACTGTGCCACTTCTTATTACTCCACACGTTTCCCTTGGGCATCCACCACCCGCTCGCCATCTTCCTTGGTGAAAGCACCACGTTGGGCATCGGGTAAAATATCCAGCACCACTTCAGAAGGTCGGCACAGTTTTGTCCCTAATGGCGTAACCACAATCGGGCGATTGATCAGGATCGGATGCTGTAACATAAAATCGATCAACTGCTCATCGCTGAAGTTATCTGCTGCCAGCCCTAGTTGCTCGTAAGGCTCAACATTCTTGCGCAATAACGCCCTAACCGCGATCCCCATATCTGCGATCAGTTTCACCAACACCTCACGGCTTGGCGGCGTGTCTAAATAGTGAATAACCGTCGGTTCCGTACCACTGTTGCGAATTAACTCCAGCGTGTTACGCGATGTTCCACAGGCCGGATTATGATAAATGGTCACATTGCTCATCTGGGTGCTCTCTTATTGAAATGCCTGCTGGCATGTTGGTTTTATAGGGAAATAGATAATCGCAGAGCCAACGCCGCCAGCGTAACGAATAGCACCGGGATCGTCATAACAATGCCCACCCGGAAGTAATATCCCCAGGTAATGGTCATATTCTTTTGCGCTAGCACATGCAGCCACAATAAGGTGGCCAGGCTGCCTATCGGGGTGATTTTCGGCCCCAGATCGCTGCCGATCACGTTGGCATAAATCATCGCCTCTTTGATAACTCCAGTGGCAGTGCTGCCATCAATCGACAGGGCCCCCACCAGAACGGTCGGCATATTGTTCATAATGGAGGACAAAAACGCCGTCAGGAACCCGGTGCCCAGCGTGGCCGCCCACAGCCCTTGTTCGGCAAACTGGTTCAGTAGGGCAGAAAGGTAATGGGTCAAACCGGCATTGCGCAGGCCGTACACCACCAGATACATCCCCAGCGAGAACACCACGATTTGCCAGGGCGCGCCACGCAGCACTTTGCCGGTATTGATGGCATGCCCTTTTTTAGCGACGGCAAACAGGATCAGCGCGCCCACGGCAGCGACCAGGCTGACGGGCACGCCGAGCGGCTCCAGGGCAAAGAACCCGACCAGCAGCAGAACCAGCACCAACCACCCGGTTTTAAAGGTGTTCAGATCGCGAATCGCCTCTTTCGGTGCTTTCAGCAGAGACAAATCATAAACGGCAGGAATATCTTTGCGGAAAAACAGATGTAGCATCACCAGCGTGGCGGCGATGGCGGCCAGGTTGACCGGCACCATTACCGCCGCATATTCCGTGAATCCGAGGTTGAAGAAATCCGCCGAGACAATATTCACCAGATTCGACACGATCAGCGGCAAGCTGGCGGTATCGGCAATAAAGCCCGCTGCCATCACAAAGGCCAGGGTCGCGCCACGGCTGAAGCCCAGCGCCAACAGCATGGCAATTACAATCGGCGTCAGGATCAATGCAGCACCATCGTTGGCGAATAACGCCGCTACCGCCGCCCCCAATAGGATAATGTAGGTAAACAGCAAACGCCCCCGGCCATTGCCCCAGCGCGCCACGTGCAGTGCGGCCCATTCAAAGAAACCTGATTCATCCAGCAACAGGCTAATGATGATCACGGCAATAAAGGTTGCTGTGGCGTTCCAGACAATCTGCCAGACCACCGGAATATCACCGAAATGAACCACGCCGCTCACTAGCGCCAGTATCGCGCCGAGCGTGGCGCTCCAGCCAATACCCAATCCTTTAGGCTGCCAGATCACCAGCACAATGGTCAGAACAAAAATAGCCCCTGCCAACAACATAACGCCCCCAAAAGGCCAAGAGCGAACCCTTGCCCTGAAAATGATAGTGAGTTAAACACCACCGGCCAGTTAGCTCAGCCGTACAGACTTTCTTCCCGTGCATTTGACTGCCATATCGCTCATTCAAATATGAAAAATCAGATATGACTGAGCAAATTTTTTAATCAATCAAAGGCAAGCTGCCTTCCCACCCCTTTGCGCCAGCAGGGCGACTTCATCGCGTTGGCTAAGATAAGCCTGCTCAATCACCGTTGCCGCCCAGGCGGGAATATGCGGTGACAAACGATAGTGGATCCACTTGCCTGCACGACGATCCAGCAACAACCCGGATTCTCTCAGCATCGCCAAGTGTCTGGAGATCTTGGGCTGAGACTCATTCAGCGTGTTGCAAAGCTCACAAACGCACAGCTCACCGCTCTCCCGCAGTAGCAGAATGATATTCAGACGGGTCTCGTCTGACAAGTTTTTGAACAGCTGCAACGGCGTGAGAGCGATCATGAAAACTCCAAGACTGAATGCTGAGGCTATCTTAGGGCGATGGCAAACAAAGTCAATAATACATTCGTTTTTCCATATGCATAGGGTGATCAATATGCTTACTGACATTCATCGCGGATCAGCTTTGCAGTGTGCTGCAACCGTTTATAAGCCTCATAACGATGCGTATGCAGCTTGCTGAAATGAGCATCCGGCGGATACTCATTATCTAACACCGAGAAATGTGCCATGGCTTCTTGAACTGACGGCGAAAGTTTTGCCGCCACGGCCCCCAGAATAGCCGACCCCAGCAAAACCGGTTCACTGGCCTTGGTCGCCAACACGGTGCAGCCACAGGTATCCGCAATCAGTTGGCGAACCAACGGGTGGCGGCCTGCCCCACCGCTGATCACTATTTTGTCGATAGTGACCCCCATCTGCGCCTGGGCCTCGATGATGTGCTTCAAGCCATAACCGATACCGCAGATACCGGCAATGTACAGCGACAGCAGGTTGTCGAGATCGCTTTCCATCCCCAGCCCGACAATAATGGCGCGGGAGTGAGGATCGGCAAAAGGTGCGCGGTTACCGAGGAACTCAGGAACCACATGCACGCCATCCGCAAGCCTGGCCGCCTCTGATGCTGAAGGCATTTTTTCCAGCGCCAGATTGGCCAGAAAAGTCGGTAACGAAACGCCCGCAGCTTTGGCCTGCTCCGTTGCCTCGGCAACCGCCGGATGGAAGGAGACAAGTTGCGTAATTGCCGCCCCGGCAGCGCTTTGCCCACCTTCATTCAGCCACAACCCCGGCACCATGGCAGAATAGTAAGGCCCCCACACGCCGGGAACGAAGACCGGGTTTTTCGTCGTGGTCATGGTGCATGAAGAGGTGCCAAAAACATATGCCAGATTATTGGTGGCGCCACCGCCAACCCCCACGGTGCCAATGCCACCAGCGTGTGCGTCGATCATCCCTGCGGCAACCGGGGTGCCCACCGGCAGGCCCATTTGCTCAGCGGCGGCGGCCGTCAGGCCATTGCCGCAAGGCGTTCCGGGCTCTACGATACGCGCACCAATGCGCCGGAAATCTTCATCCGCGAGTTCCCCCAAGCCGATGGTGTGGAAATAATCCGCATCCCAACGTTTTTCATGCGCCAGATAGGTCCATTTGCAGGTCACCGTGCAGACCGAACGCGCCAGATCGCCAGTGGCACGCCAGGTCAGAAAATCAGCGAGATCGAAAAACTGCCAGGCTTTGTCGTAAACAGCGGGCTTGTTTTCCTTCAACCAAGCGATCTTAGGCGTTTCCATTTCTGGCGAAATCTTACCGCCAACGTACTTGAGCACCGGATGCCCGGTCGCATTAATCCGCTCGGCCTGCTTGGTGGCACGGTGATCCATCCACACGATGATATTGCGATCGGGATCCTCCGACCAACCGACGGGAAGCGGTTCACCTTCTGCATCCAGTACCACCAGCGAACAGGTAGCATCAAAACCTATTCCGGCAACGTTCGAAGGATGTACCCCCGCTAGAGACACCGCACTTTTTATGCTGCTGCACACCGCGTCCCAGATCTCGCGGCTCGACTGTTCGACAAAACTTTCTGGGCCGCGAAACAGGCTAATTTCCTGGCTGGCGTGCGACAACATAGTGCCGGAAAGATCAAATACCCCGGCCCGCGCGCTACCTGAACCCACATCAACACCAATCACGACCTGCTCGCCTGAATGATTTCCGCTGCTTTTTTCACTGTTCATTATTTCTCACTTTGTCATAGGCTTTATCAATTGCGCACACCAGCTCAATCGATGGAGCAAAATTGCTACTTTAATTTTTTGCTGTCAAGATATAGAAAATTTTGGAGCAAAATGTGTGACTGACTTCAAATCAAAAAAAACGACCATTTACGATCTGGCCGAGCTGGCCGGAGCCTCTTCAAGCGCGGTGAGTGCGGTGCTCAATGGCAGTTGGAAAAAGCGGCGGATTAGCGCTCAACTGGCAGAGAAAATTTTGCAACTGGCTGAACAGCAAGGATATACGCTAAACCAGCAGGCCAGCCTGCTGCGCCGCCGGAAATCAACCATGATCGGTATGATTGTGCCCAAATACGACAACCGCTATTTTGGTTCGATCGTCGAGTTATTCGAGTCAATGGCCCGTGAGCGCGGCCTGTTCCCGGTGATTACCTGCACCAACCGCGATCCTGAACTGGAGATCGAAGCGGCACGCACCATGCTTTCTTATCAGGTGAACGGGATCGTCTCAACGGGCGCGACAGCCCCGGACAGCATTACGCAAATCTGCGCTGCCGCAGGGGTACCGACGTTTAATCTGGATTTACCCGGCACCTTGGCCCCTTCGGTGATTACCGATAACTATTCGGGGGCCAAAGAGCTGGCCCTGCGCATTCTGGCTAACGGTAAAAAACGGCTGGGGCATGCACAGCCGCTGATTTTCGTGGGTGGCCGCGGCAGCGATCACAACACGATGGAAAGGCTCAGGGGCTTCAGGAGCGCCCATCAGCAACTGGGTCTTGAGGTTATTGAGGAAAATATCCTGACCTGTGGCTATTCCCCCAGCAAGGCAGAACGGGTGCTCAGCGATTTCATCGCCAAAGGTGGCAACCTCAACACCGGGCTGTTTGTGAACTCGACGATCTCCCTTGAAGGCGTGATGCGCTGGATGATTTCAGCGGGCTATCGCGGTGAAAAACAGCCGGTGATGGGCTGTTTTGACTGGGATCCGTTTGTGATGCTGTTAGGCCATGACATTGTGATGGTGCAGCAGGATGTAGCCAGCATGCTAGAGGCCTTGTTTACACTCATCGATGCAAATGAAAAAAGTCATAAACGTATTGAAATCGCGCCTATTTTCTCTGTTGCTGAATAGAATGCACACGACAACGGCGGGGGAAATTTCCTCGCCGATAATAGCCACGTTATTGAGATTAAAAATAACCAATAAAAATTTTCACTCCCTCAGTGTCCGCTAAGTATTCCCCTGTAGATTTATCATTAAGCCGATATAGATAGGCAAAGTGGAAAATAACCGATCCACTCTACACAATGACAATGCAGAGGAAATAATGATGAACTCAATGACAAAAACACTCACCCTGTCACTCTTCCTGGCTGGAAGTGCTCTGATGATTTCAGCTTTCTCAGTACAGGCCAAAAGTGGTGATAACAATTACTGCAACCCAAATAACCACAGCTGCGAAGCGCCGTTTACCTTAGGCAAAGATAAAATCGCGCCGCCGGTAAAACAAAATATCAGCTATTGCGATCCCAATTACCATAGCTGCCAAGCGCCGTTCACACTGGGGCAAGATAAAATCGCGCCATCGACCGGGGAAAATAACAGCTATTGCAACCCGAACAATCACCGCTGTGAGGCACCATTTACCCTAGGGAAAGACCATATCAATGGGTAAAAAAGTTAGCCCGCAGTATGAACTCCCCCCTAAAGTTGGGCGGCGCATACTGCGGGTCTTTTGCCCTGATTATTACGCTGTTCTACAAAACCAATGGGCTTCACTCTTCCTTACTGCCTGATGTGCCATAATATTTATCACATCGCCCGCTTTCAAAGCTCGGCCTCTTTATTGATCACGGCGGTTGCCATTCATTACGACGAGAGATATTGATGCGAATCCTTCTGGTGGAAGATGATGTGATGATCGCTGAAGTGCTACAGGACGCCTTAAAAGATGCGGCCTATGCGGTTGATTGGGTTAACAATGGTATCGATGCACTGTCCAGCGCAACCGGTCAGCATTACGATGCCATACTTTTAGACCTAGGGTTACCCGGCAAGGATGGCCTGGCGGTATTATCTGGCATCCGCAAAAAAGATCTTACAACCCCGATCCTGATCCTCACAGCCCGCGATGCTCTCGATGCCCGTCTGAAAGGGTTGGACGGCGGTGCCGATGACTATGTACTTAAGCCTTTCGACATGAGTGAGTTGCTCGCCCGGATCCGGGCAGTGTTACGTCGAAAAGGCGGCAGTGGCGCTCCGCTGTTTAATAACGGTGTTTTGACGTTGGATCCTGCCACCCATGAAGCCTGCCTTGTCGGCAGCGCTATCAGTTTCCAACTTTCAAACCGGGAATTTGCCTTACTTCAGGCACTGATGATTCGGCCCGGTCGTATATTGTCTCGCGGCGAATTGGAAGAGCGGATATATGGCTGGGGTAATGAAGTTGAAAGTAATGCCATTGAGTTTCTCATTCACGCCTTGCGTAAAAAATTAGGCAATGATGCGATCAAGAATGTGAGGGGGGTTGGATGGATGGTTTCAAAGAACGGATAACAAACTCTATTCAATTTCGTCTGTCGATCGTTCTATGTTCTGCTATTTTTATTATCGCCCTGATATCGGGGGGGATTACTTTTTTCACCGCTCTTGACGAAGCCCATGAGTTGCAGGACTCCACGCTAACGCAAATTACCGAAGTATTAAAAAAGACCCAGTTCCCGTTGGTAAAGGACAGTTATATAAACCAAGACCTTGTGGGTAGCGAAAACTCAAACGTTATCGTGCAGTTTATTACGGGTAATCCGCCTTCATCCCATCCTCTGTTTCGTTTTAACTTATCGTTCCCATTGTCTGAAGGGTTTCAGACCGTTGCGGCAAACGACAGTAGCTATCGGGTTTTAGTGACGCGATTATCGCCAAATTTGCATATTGCGGTAGGGCAGCAAATCTCCGTGCGAGACGAAGTGGCTTTTGACAGTGCGTTGCAAACATTAATGCCGTTCCTGATTTTACTGCCGGTGCTTCTGCTGATTGTCGCTAAACTTATTCGGACGGTTTTTCGGCCGGTTGCCTTGTTGGCCGACGAGGTTTACCTGCGTGATGAACAAGATCTCACGCCCTTAAATACGGAGAAAGTCCCGAATGAAGTGCGTCCCTTTGTGGTAGGAATAAACAGATTATTGGGCAAAGTGGAGAATGCCATTGAACACCAGCGGCGATTTGTAGCTGACGCCGCCCACGAACTCCGTTCTCCCTTGACCGCTATCTCGTTACAGGCGGAGCGCCTCGGCCAATCGGCCATGTCTGAAGAGGCATTCGAACGCCTCGGCACGCTGCGTCAAGGGATAAACCGGGCAAAAAATCTGCTGGAACAACTGCTGTCGCTGGCCCGCGCCCAGCAACACGTTGCTGCGCCTGCAACGCCCGCGCAAGTTTCAATACAGTCAGTCTATCGGCAGGTCATTGAGGGGCTATTGCCGTTGGCATTGGAGAAGAATATTGATTTAGGCGTGGTTGATACTACGGATATCACCCTCTATACCCATGAAATAGCCCTGCTTACCGCAGTGAAAAACCTGGTGGAGAATGCCATTCGCTATACCCCCGCCGGGGGATGCGTTGACCTGCGGCTCTGCCGTAGCCATCAGCAGATTATTATTGAAATCGAGGATAACGGCCCTGGCATCGCAGAAAACAAGCGAGCTCGGGTATTTGATGCGTTCTATCGCATAGAGGGGAGTGGGCAATTGGGATCTGGGCTGGGGTTGTCGATTGTCAAAGCCACGGTCTCGCAGTTGGGGGGTGAAGTGGCACTACTCAACGCCCTCCACTACCCTACCGGCCTGCGAGCCAGAATCACTTTGCCCCAATGATACCAATCTATCACCCGCCGTTACGGCGGGTGACGTACTCAGTGTTTACCCTGCAAACCGGTCAACAGCGGTTCACGCCGCCGCCCGCTGTAGTATTTCAGCATCAACGCCAGGCAAACCAGCCAGGCGGGGATCCTCGGGCATCCGCTGCGTGCGCTGGTACAGATCGCCAGCCTGCTGCATCAGCAAGAGCGTGTGCTACCTGCGGGATCGGTGATCCTGGCCGGTGCCGCCACCGCCGCCAAAGCGCTGCGCCCAGGGCTGCACGATTGCCCGCAGAAACCTTCGAGCTATCTGGATCGTTTCTACGTCGACTCTGCCGTGTTCGATCCACGGGCTTTGCAGTTGCTAGTGGATACCATGGGGGCCGATCGGGTGATGCTGGGTTCTGATTCGCCGTTCCCGCTGGGTGAGCAGCAGGTCGGTCAGTTGGTCAGCCACTCTGCCCTGCCCGAGGAGAGCAAGCGCCAGATTCTGGCGGCAAACGCACGTTCGTTTTTCTCTCTACAGTAGGACCTCGGGAACGGAATTGCTCCGTTCCCGAGCTAAAGAATTAACTGCCTCGGTAGGTGGAATAACCGTACTGACTCAGCAACAGAGGAATATGCAGTTTCTGGTTGGTGGTGCTGACGTTGAAAATAACCGGGACTTCTGGGAAAAACGTTTCTTGCTTCATGGCAGAGAAATAATCCCCTGTTTTAAACGTGACTTTATATATGCCGACATCCATATCCTTTCCTGCCGGATACAGTGCGCCAATACGGCCATCGTCATTCGTCACCGCCTCTGCCAGGCGCGTCCAGCCGCTGCCCTGCTTCTTTTCCAACTCGACCACCACGCCCTTGGATGGCAGGCCGGTCTGCTGGTTGAGCACATGCACGCTCAGCGGGTTAGGGGTAACAGCCGCCACGGCCGAAAAACTGAATGACGCTAACAGAAGCGGAATTAATACTTTCATAAACATCTCCATAGCCAATGTAGGCCATGAAAATAGCACCGAAAAGCGCTGGAAAATTTGTATAACAGAAAGTTTAACTTTCTTGCCGTTCCAATAAGCCTCCTGAGTACGGCTAATAACCCCTGCTTTAATAATAATTAATCATAAAGGTCACTGCCGCATCCGTTTTTCCCGGTGTTACTTGATCACTGGTCTGGATATATCTGGCCACCAGTGGCAACGTTTGCGTAGTCGAATCATTATTAACCATATTAAAACTTCTGCTATTAGCAAAGTTGACCAGAGCAGGCGATGCATCACCGATATTGCCATAAGCCATTTGGATACCCACCCCCGTAGCACTTTCCGTTCCCGTCTTAATCCCTAAAATCCCTTTGGCGCTGTCAATAATCGAGGTGTTCGGTGCCAATTTCAGTTCCAGTGAATTAGCCGTAGGGATGCTGCTTGGAGTCCCCACGCTGGTATAGCTTCTTACCTGAAACTTAGTGCCATAAAAGCGCGGACAATTAGTCAAACGTATAGAAGCATCCCGCCAGGCAGATGCCGAATTTAGCCCCTTGAAATTTTGAGCAATATTGACCGTACCCATCGGCACATGCACATCTGGCGTTTGGCACGTTTGCGAAACGATATTGATAGTGCCTGAAAAAGAGATGCCGTTTAAACTCAGTGGGACGCCACCCTGCGGGGTCACCTGCACGGCGACTGAGGGTAAATCAGCCCCCCTGATCGTACCGGGTGACACCGGGCCAATCTTGATCAGAATCAGGTCAAACTCTGCCCCCACAAACCCCGTATAAGGCGCATTACTGCCAACATTAATGGTTGTTCTATCCGTTGGAATTGACCTCCCCCAATACGACGTGACAACACCGATACCAGGTACACCGGTTTCATAAACCTGCCCTGGATAGGGTGAACCACTCCAGGCCGATAGCGCTTTTGGCGTGCTGGTATTCGCATATTTTGCCGCTATGTTGTAACCAACCGGCTCAGAGGTGCAACTAAACGTAGGAGTATTCGCCGCTCCTCCACTGACACCGCCAACATAATGAGAAAGCAACACGGTTCCATTTGGCGTATCCGGCCCAACGGTAATATTCTGAGCTTGCAGAGGCACCACGGCGACAAACCTACTATTACCCGCAGCAAACGAGCAGGTTGCCGCACTCGCGTTGTGCGTATAGATTGCTGCCATCCCCAGCAGCAGTGCTGTTATCTTCATTTTATTCATTAATTGACTCATTGACTTACCTTACGAACCGCTCTGAGCGAGAGATTTATCGCTGCTGTTATGGGCTAATTGACCCGATGCATTTTGTACCGTGCTGGTTTGGCACACCGAGTTAAACTGCTGAATGGCGCTCTGCACGCTGCTTTTCGCCTGCGGCATCAACAGGTAATTGACGGTACATTGCATCCCGCGTTCCTCTCCCCATTTCACCAGCAACTGCCCTCTTTCCTGCGCCACGCGCGCGTACAACTGCCCGCCTTGGCCCACGGCACCCACACTGTTGCCTTTACTATCAAACACCTCAGCGCCAAAGATCAGAGGCTCCCCCTGATAAGTGGCATTGATCAGGATCGGAGTACCTTGCTTGGCATCATATTTCACCTTGACCACAGCCCCTGCGTGGGGCACCACTCTCTGCCGGGTGTTATCCAGTTCAACATCAGCAGCAGCGCCTTTCGGATCGATGCTGACGTCATTCAACTGATAGGCATTCAGGTAAGGCACTAGCGCATAACCACGGGAGTCGATAGTCACATTCTGGTAAGACGATACTTTGGCTCCTTCAGCCCCTTTGGCTTCAACCAGCGCGTAAGTCTCTGAGGTATAAGGAGTCAAGGTCAAGCCGCCGGAATGCCCGATTAC
The DNA here is from genome assembly GCF_057180605.1 of Serratia sp. HNCC26DJ206. Taxonomy (NCBI): domain Bacteria; kingdom Pseudomonadati; phylum Pseudomonadota; class Gammaproteobacteria; order Enterobacterales; family Yersiniaceae; genus Serratia; species Serratia sp. HNCC26DJ206. Next base: position 20,841 of record NZ_JBXUGP010000025.1, on the reverse strand, counting down.
CGTCCCACTCATCCCTGCCGCCATGCTGTGATAACCTTTGCCCGTGCTGTAACTGCCATTTAACGCTGTTGCAGGGTTGCTATAACTGCCGCTGACTGAACCACTGGCACCCACACCCTGATTAGCATTCATCGCCGTCACCGCATAGCCAAACTGGCTATCAACCCCAGCGGTACCCGCCATGCTTACCTGTTGGCCGTGACGGCCGTTGCTGTCTTGAGAAAGATCGGTGCGCAATTGAGGGGTATGCGCCTTATCATCACGCCCCAGTGGCAAACTGAAACTGAGCAGGTAGTTATTCTGATCCCCTGCCAAACTGGAATAACTGCGGTTGGCGCTGATGCCGTAGGTCAATTTCTTATACTGGTTGCTGTAACCCACCTGAAATTGCTTCTCGCTGCCTGCTTTATTCCAGTAATTCTGCATGGTTCCGCTGACATACAACTGCCCCCAACCTTGGGCAAGTTCCTGCCCGGCGGTCACGGTAAAGCGATTTTTGGCGCGCAATACCGACTCTGGCGAATCGCCTCTGGCTAACGCATCACGGCTTTCCATGGCGGTCATAAAATCCAGATAACCCTCGGTAGAAAAACGTGACGCCGCCAGCGCCAGGTTACTGTTGGTCTCAGTAATCACTTTGCTGTAACTGAGGTGGTAACTCTGCCCGTTAAAGGTTTTACCAAGCTTATCATCCTGCTTACTTGCTACCTGAGCCCGCGCCTGAGTGACGTCAAATGCCAGGGCCCCGATCGGGGTACTGACGGCTGCGCCTAGCTGCAATGCGCTATAGCCCTGGCTCGCCTGCAAACCGCTATAGCCGGTGACGGTGTTGGTCAGCCCACGCTGGTAGGTCAGTTGATAAAGCTCTGGGTTATCAAGCAGCTGATCGTGACGTAATCTGCCAGCAGTAACGGCATAGCGTGATGAACCTGGGCGCAACAGTTGTGCCACAGACGCATAGGGCACCCGAAAGCGCTGCTCGGTACCGTCGGCCTCACGCACGGTCACCTCAAGATCGCCGCCGTACCCAGAGGGATAGAGGTCGTTGATCAGAAACTCACCGGGCGTTACCGTGGTTTCATACAATACCTGATCGTTCTGGCGCACCGTAACCCGCGCATTGGTACGCGCAATCCCACGAATGTCCGGCGCATAGCCGCGCTGTGATTCTGGCAGCATGCGTTCATCACTGATCAGTTGAAGGCCGGTGAACGGCAAGGTGTCAAACAGTTGCCCATCCGTATTGGCTTGCCCAACTAATCCACGCCCCAGGATGTGCGGGATATCCCGCTGTAAATAGGTGTTGCGATTGCTGTATTTCGCTGGCCCGTTTTCCATCCAGTTATAGGCGCCGTTATGCCGCAAATACCAGGCACCAACATTCAGCCCGGCATTCACACCGGCATACAGCGAGTTAAAGCTATGGTCACGAGATTCGCTGGAATACCCGCTCACGTTGTAACCGAGCATCAGTGCAGGAATACCGCTGTCCCACAATTCCGCGCTAACGCTGCCTCGCGCTGCTTTCAACATATAAATCTGTGGGATCAGTAAATCCAGGCGCTGTTCGCTGCTGTCGAAGTTAACTTGGGCATCAGGCAGTTTACGCTGCAGATCGACACAGTGTTCACCGGTCTCTGTCGCCTGTAACACGCCCGACGGTAATTGTTCATAATTGAAGGCGATGTTCTTTATTATTTCGGCGGTTAGGCACGGATAAACCGATTTATCTTCACGTGATTTAAATTCAACCTCTTTATTATCAACTGGCGTATTGTTGACATAAATAGCAGTACGATAAACACCCGGCAATGCCGAAGCACCATTAGCAAAGCGGCTGAGATCGACTGATGTTTCATCATCAAGATTCAGGAAAAAAGCATCAAACTCAACATTCTGGGCAACTTCCTGAGGAGTAACAGCAGTATTCGCTTTTACATTCACAGTAAAAAAAGCCGACAAAATAACCATGGCTAAAGGAGACAATTGACTCTGCAAGCCATAGGGTAAAACTTTTGGCATAAAATATCTCTTGAAGGTTATTTATCGAATATTGACTGACAACTCATTAAAAATTCCAGCGTCTATAAAATTAACGCTATCTTATTTCGGCGTTGAATGAATTAATCGCGCCGTAGTCATTAACATATTCACCGCTCACCGTATTACCCTTATTAGCAGGCAATGGTAGGGCCAAAGTAGAACGCGGTGCTATCATCTCACCTTCAATTTTTTTACCGTTTACCGCCAGGCTGACAAAAGAAACATAATATGGCGTTGGATTGAATGCCTGTAGGCTGTTGCCTTTTACGCTCCAAGTAACGGCTTTAGCGGCATCATTAGCATTACCTGCCAACCCTGCTGGGCGATAAAATAATTTAATCCGCGAGCGAAATGCCATTTGCAGATAATTTTCGTCCGTCTTTGCCTGTTTTTTGGCGGGGACTTCCAGCACGTTGAGCCAAAATACCGACTCTTTATCCATGGGTAGCGCTGTGCCGGTATAACTTATCCGCAGCGTTTGCCCTTTCCCACCTTCTACTCGGTTCATTGGTGGCGTAAGTATAAAGGGAACCTTGATATCGGCCGGTTTGGCATTGGTATCCCCAGTGTCCAGCCAGCTTTGCACCAAAACCGGAGAATTACCCGTATTACTCAGTTTGACGCTAGCCTCTTTTTGATCTGAAGAGTAAATCACCCGAGTGCCATTAATCACTATGCTGGCCAGGCTATTAACACTGAATAAAGCCACCGCAGCCAAGCCAACCATTCGAAAAACATGATGAAGCAAAAAACTCATAAACGCTCCTGAAAATAAATTATTCGGGAGGGTATTACCCTCCCTAGAGGTATTACTTGTACTGAATAGAGTAAACAACGCTGCCAACTACGGTACCTGCAATAGTGGCATCTTCAGCGTAGTACTCAACAAAGTAAGGCAGGCTAGCACTACCAGACTCGACGTTAACAAATGAGTTGCTATTAGCTTGAGCCGCGTTACCCGCTTTGATCACCGCTTGAGAAGCGCTGGTGCCATCACGCAATTGCAGGCTAACGTTTTGTGCCGTACCGGTGTTTTTCAGGCGACCCGTGAGCGCATCTACCGATGCTCCGGCTTCAAAGAAAGCCGAAGCGGTTTTCAGGCTACCGCTACAGTTGGCCAGCGCCAGGTTGAAACCGGTCATACCGGCAGTCTGCGTGGCGCTACCTAGTTGACCTGTACTGATAACCGGCAGGGTTACCTTCGGGTTACTAACCTGACCATCGACAACAACCTCACAGGTGTTGTTAGTTAACTGCCCCTCAAAGTTAATGGTGCCACCAGAAGCGGCCTGTGCCAGACCAGAAGAGAGCATTACACCAGCGAGAGCAGACAACATAATTTTGTTCATTGATATTCCTTAATTACAGTTAACAGAGCGCCCCTGGTTATAAAAAGGCGCCTGGAATGAGTTACGTTATTTGTTGAAAAAATGGGAAATCACTCTAAAAAGAGTTACGGACATACACAGACCAGCTGTAAATAAAGTCGTAATTAGCGTGATTATATAATGAAAGACTGGGTGCTTACTTTAAGCGAAGTGTCATTCAACGAGGCGAACTATAATAATCAAACACAACCCTGTAAATAAAGTTTTTTCTATCAGTGATAGGAAAAATTTTATTTACATTTAAACCCCATGAAAATCATATGAATATAAACACAACGAGCACTAACAATCAGCCATGGTTTAAAATTATTAATTTTAATTATCACTGATAGAAAATACTTCCTTCACAGCCATTAAGTAAAATCCTATACTAGCCATCAATAAAAGCAGGGCAGCACCCATTAAATTTAAGATGCGTTTCATCTTTAGCTGAAATATTCAACTTAAGAATAGCCTTGAATACTTATAGCTAAAATAAGATGACCATCCAGTGCCCCATTGCTCTGTACAAGCTTTTTAGACATGGAAAAAACACCTTAAGGAATCAGCTATTCCAGTCACTAAGAAAGTAACTCAGTCGTCAACGGCTCACGTCAGTTCGAGCAATACGTATAGTAATGAGAGTGTAATTTAAAAGACGATAAGCCGATAAAAAAATCATATCTAAAAATCACGAGGAAGTAATGAGAAAGAAAAGAGTCGTTCTACAGTGCCCCTGCAATTTTATGCGTGTAGGGTTAGAAAATTTAATTAATGATACACAATTATCTCACGCTCTTGATATTGTGGGAAGCACCAATAACCTGGCTGAATGTGAAAATATTTTGAACTCGTTGCCAGTGGTTGACTTTGTCATTCTGACCATCAGCAATCGTGAACAAAATCTGGCCTCGCTCTTGCAATTGATTGGGCAAGATTTACTGAAAAAACATCCTAATAGTCAGGTGATACTGATAGGGAACATGGCTTATATGAGCTTACTAAAGTGCTACTTTGGCGGTTTAGGAAACGTCCGTGTCATATTGGATAATACCATGTCGCTCGATGAGTTAAAAATGGAACTGCTGAGCCTGATCTTTCCTTGGCAAGGCAGGGAGATAACCTCGATCATGCTCTCCTCACGTGAATTACAGGTTCTGCGCATGTTACTGGACGGCGATACCGCAAAACAGATAGCAAAAGAATTGCAATTAGATTTCAGAACGATCAGTCATTATAAACGTGCTGCCTTGACAAAGTTGGGAGCCCGTTCGTTACACCCACTGGTGAGTTTGAAAAAGAAAAATATATTAAAAGAAACGTTCATCACTCAAATGGTGTAAAGGCATGAAAATAAAGCAGCCAAGTAAAGCAAGCTTATGGTTATAAAGATAAGCGTTCGCTGAGTAATACTGGGCATGATTCGCCACTAATTTTTAAGAATTTATTATCCGACACCGCAATCAGCCTATATCACGGTAGATAAAATTCACAATATTAAAAAACATTAACTCGCCATTTAACTTTGCCATTACATATTTCCGAAAACACTTAATCGGTAAAAAATGTCAATAGCTAAACGGCTTTTCTATAAACCGGTTTATATCCCCTAAGTGGAATATAAAAACAAGTAATACAGAGAGAAACAGATATCATAATTATGAGAAATCTGCCAAAACCCAATCAACTAAAAATGTTCCAGTCAATTATAGAGCATGGGAGTTTTCGGGCTGCCGCCAAAGCTCTGCATCAGACCCAGCCAGCCTTGACACAGTCAATGAATGAGCTTGAGAAAATGCTAGGAACGCCACTTTTGGTTCGCGGACCTCGCGGGGTGGTGCTGACCGAAGCAGGGAAACTTTTTGAGCCCCGCGTACAATTGGTGCTGAAAGAGTTGGAGCGCGCCGTCAATGAAGCCAAACAACTGAGCGCATCATCAAAGGGAACCATTGAGTTAGGTAGTTCGTCATTACCCTTTTTTACCATGCTGCCATCGGCGGTCCAGCGTTTCCAAAAACGCTTTCCGCAGGTCAACATCAATCTTACCGAAGGCCAACTCCCCGACCTTTTGCCTGAGTTACGCGTTGGGAAGTTAGACTTTGTTATCGGCGCAACGTCGTCGGAAAGTGTTATAACCAACGAGTTTATTGAAGAACCCTTTTTCACCACTCCTTTTGCCGTACTGGCTCGTAAGGGGCATCCGTTGGCCAACTGTACTTCACTGAGCCAACTTAAACAGGCCAAATGGTATTTACCAACGGCGAAAATGGGTTACTACGGAGAGCTAGATACACTACTGTTCCCCGAAGGGGAACAGTATGCACAATCTATTATCAGAGGAGATACGGCAGCGACAACATTACAGATGGTGATGAACGCTGGCTTTTTGACCGTGGCAGCAAAAGAGATCCTTCAGGTACCTTATTTGAGCCAGCAGTTATGCATGATACCCATCGAGGAACCGTTGCCCGATGCGACCTACAGTTTTATCTACTCCCATCGCCTGCCGTTAACGATGATTGCCAGAGCCATGATAGATAAACTGCATCGGGAATGTCAGAACTACCCTTGGTACAATCAGGTTGAACCAGAAACTATTTTACCGGTTAAATAAAGCCAGACATATTTCCAGCGATATTCTTTTAGACGGCGTTAATGTTTATCTTGGCTGCTACAGCCTACCTGATAATGGCGACGCCGCTTCCCTTCCCGCCCTGCTTAATAACCAAAAATTTCACTCACGTAATAAACTCGGCTTGACCGCCAAGAGCAGGGGTTATGCTTGGCTTACTATCAGCACACACCCCAGCATGTTTAAAAAACCAGCAACTGGGGCGTGTGAACAGTAAATAGAAGTGCCTATCTCATCAGGCCTTAGGGCTAATAACAAAATTCACTGTACCGGTATGCATCCCTTCTTTGGTAGAAGCGTCTTTAAACAGATTAATTTTAGGCGTCCAACACATCTCGCTACGCCCCGCCACGCTACTGGCAGTCTGTGTCAAGGTAATATATTTGGCGCTGGCAGCAGGGAAACTGTAGTCGTTCGCCGTCACGCCCGTATTGCTGGCCAGCTGTAAGTTATAAAATAACTGGCTACCAGGACCTTGCAGCGTAAATAGATTACGGCCACCTTTCATATTGGAGGTGTTGGTTACACTCAGCGCATAGGTTTTGTTCTTTACTCCCGCAGTTGTATAGTTGATACACAGATTATTGCTGGCAGCATTCTTAATCGATGCAGCCAAACTGTTCCCGGCTTTAGCCACATCGGGTAAATTCCCAACATCAACAGTATCTAGCTCCCATACAGCGGTGCTCATCTTGAACTCTGTCTCCACGGGGATTAGCTCGTCAATGGGGGGAAGCGTCGGTGGAGTACTAGAACCGCCCGAACTTCGGCAGTTCCCAGGAGGATCTCCCGGCACAATCCAGTAATAGAGACTTCTGGATAAGTAATTGTCATTTCCCAGGCTATAAGTATTTACAGAAGCCGTCGGGAATGCATTATTCCCTTCAGATGATATATTATACTTGACGCTACCTACATTCAGGACAGTGCCTAGCGTTCTTGAAATACGCACTACCGAAGCACTAACAGTATACCGAGTATCACTCGGTATAATCACATTACTGATAGGTGGTGGCGAAACAGCCTGAGTCAGTAGTGGGTTAATATATCGACTATTGATGCTGGGAACTCTAAGATCAATAATAGTATACTGAGTATCAGGTATGCTCGGTCCCGTCGAATTTATAATTCGGGTGTAATCAAAGCTAACCTGCCATTGATTTTTGCCTGTACTGATCATATTGCAGTTGGAAATCGTATTCTGATAAAGAGTACCGGCAGTCGCAAATTGAGTGCTAGCACACAGCAGTATTAAAGACATTGAGAGCATACTTGATAGATTGCGCCTCATTATTCACCTTTACTTTAAATTTCGCATTGACTCAGTTATATACACTCCATACTTCAGGTTGCTTGGGTGTTGGCTATGCTCTATCGCCTACAAGCAACTCAAATTATTTTGTGTATAGCTGACTAAGCCAAACTAGAAATATTGATAGTTTGGTCATTGTTCCAAGTACGGGCAATTCTATGGCCTTTATCGAACATACCAGGCCACGGTTTTAGACCTTTACTTCAAACATCATCACCAGTTTACCGACGTAACTTCCGGAAACGTTTCCTAACACTCCTACAGGCTGGCGTGCCGATACCGAAAGCAAATAACTGCCTGTCGAGGTGCCTCCGACCTGTGGAGGATTGCTGAAATCTACCGGAGTGGAATTTAGTAGTTTCTGCGTGGTTGCGTTGCTACCAAACCCTACTTGCTCGGTAGTGAAGGTCAGCGCGGTATCCGTTTCATGAGTCAGTACCAGCGGATTAACCAGTGATACCATAAAGTCTTGCCCATTGCGGATACTGACCTGAACCGGGACCTGCACCTGGTAGCGTGTAATATCGCTGCCCGCGCTGTTGCTGAGCGTTAATGTGTCGTACCAGCCTCCGCCCGGTTTCTCTACCGTGATCTGTACCAGATTGGTTAGAGTAATGTTGATGGGTACACCGCCCAGCACTGTGTCGGCAGCATTTACCGTGCTCCCTGTCAGCAGCAACAATGCTGTTATTACCTGCTGCCATAATCTCATGGTCTTCATTCCTTGATTGTCTGCGCTCATTTGCCGCACTGAATGCTAAAGGACTTATCCTGCGCCTTACCAGTCAGTGTGTTCCCGGTTATCAGCCGTGGCGTACCGGGGTAAACATTAAAATCATCCACGGCTAGGCCATTCAACTTCAGTTCACTGAACTCTACCCGCACCGTTCCAGTGGCATTAAGCTCCAGCCCACTGACGCCGCATCGGTGTTGCCAGGTGGCGACCTGCCGGGTTGGCAACTGGCGCACCAAGCCGTTAAACCCCAGGCTGACCAGCATCACATTGTCTCGGGTGCCGCTGATGCTGACTTTTTGTTGGGGAATCACCGCCAACCGGTACACCTTTTCCCTTTCCGGCTGTTTTAGTGCCCTTAACTGAACAGGTTTCTGCTGGCGTGGCCCCAACGAGAGTTTGAACGGCGCAGCATACAGATAAGGATCTTTGCTGATACCCAGCGGTATCAGTTGTTCCTCATCGACAGGCACTCCGGGGTTGCTGACCTCAAACAGAGAGACATCAACAAACTCCGGTGCATCGCCGGTATTAATCACCTGTACTATTGCTTGTTGATCCTGCATCTCCAGGATTTTTGGGCTGATATCAATCAACGCCAGTGCAGCCCCCCAAGGAAGCAGACACAGCAGTAGCCCTGTGGCCTTACTGGCAGCGGATATCAAATGGCTGGCCATCGGCGTTTCCTTTCAGGGTTTTCACCGGGAACACCAATGGGGTGCCGGGGAACACTTTTTGTTCCGCAGACATGCTGCCTGCCGGAGTCACTTGTAACTGCCTGAACAGCGAATGGACGGTACCGTTAGCCATCAGTTGCAGCCCGGCAGCGGTGCATTGATGGCTCCAGGCTTGGGTTTGTGCTCCAGAAGAAGGCAGATGGTGAACCAGCACACCATAGGCCACACCAAAGGTCAGCGGGGCACTGATTTTGTCCTTACTTTCCTGACCGACGACCTTGATGCTGGACACCGGCACGATATACAACCGGTACAGCGTTTCCTGGGCCGGGGCTTTCAGCGCTACCAGATTGATATCGCGTTTCTGGCCGGGCCCCAGCGTCAACTTCGCTGGGTTAGCTATCATCTCCGGCACGGTGATATCACCGATCGCCGTTTTGCGCTCTGGCGTTTCACCGGGGTTCTCAACACGCATCAGATCCACTTTCAGGTAAAGGGGTTTGTCACCCAGGTTGCTGACCTGCACGGTACGGTTTTGCTGCCCTTCAACGGTGCTGCGTGCTGGCATCACCATCAGTTGGCCATCAGCGTGAGCCAGGCCGCTTAGAGCCAGAAGGCTGGCTACCACCGCAGACTGCAATTGTTTAATCATGGTTTTCCTCGTTAATTCTCATCAATTCTTCGCTGTTCACAGCGGATGTGTTCTCAACCTGCAACGCACAGGTAGCGCTTATCTTTTGGCTGCGTCATGTCACAGCGGTAGCGCCCCAGCTTGCCGGTCACGGTGATTTCTTTTATCAACATCGTTGATGCCAGCGAGAACAGGCCATTCGGATAGACCATATCGCCAGTCTCACTGACCGTTCCACTTACCGGCAAACCACGGCCGTCCACCAGGAAGCCGTTATATAGCAGGTTCATTTCCACCTCGGCGTCCACCGGGTAGACCTGGCCTGGATGCGCACGTACTACGTTGGCGGGCAGTCGGATGTTCATGTCGACGTCCGCATCTACCGATTGTGCTTGAGCAAAGGTCACGTCCTGATAGCTGGCCAATGGCACCGCATAGGTACTACCGCCCCCTACCGGGTTGCCTTCCACCTTGAAGCCATATTTGGCGTCACCCAGTTTTGGAGTACGAACCAGCATGGCGGCACCACTTGGACTGGTACGCCCAAAGGCAACCCCATCCTGGCTGGCGGCGAACATACCGTTGTAGTTGAAGCTGCCGCTAGTAATATGGTCGTCTACCCCAACGCGCAAAGAGGCATCCCCGCGGGTACCGCTGCGGCGTGCGTTCAGGCCCACCGCATTGGTGCGGCCAACGTCACTGAAGTCGATACCGGCAGTGGTAGTACCGGTGCTATCCTCAAATTCACGAGCGTAGCTGCCACCGGTATACAGTTTGCCGTTGTTGTAGGCAGCGTTCAGGGTGCCGGTATTACGGTCCAACATAATGGTGGTATTCAGGAACAGCCCGTAGTTATTACTGCTGTTGTCATAGCCCCCTTTCTGCAGGCCGGTGGAGATCACCGCCCAGACGCCGTTGCCGCGCCAATTCCAGGTGCTCTGCAACTGGTGGCGTTCGCTATTGGCATAGCGGCTGTAGTTGTAGCCCAAACGGGTCGGGCCGAACTGGCGGCTATAACCAAACGCGGTGCTGTTGCTGGCCGGGTAGAACTCAGAGACCGCAGTATTCTGGTACTGCGAAGCGGTCAGGTAACCCAATTGCTGGTTGCCCGCGCTCAAGCTGGCATAGCCGCCCACGCGTTTTTCCCCCGCCAGCACACCAACGGTTGGCGTCACTTCTACCTCAGCCACCTGCATTGGCCGCGTAAGGTTATGCTCCATCGCCCAACTGTTGCCAGTACCCTTGAGCAGTGCACTGCTGGCCGCAAACCAGTTGGTCTGGAAGCTGACACCTGCGCTGAGAAGGCTCTTTTCGCTATCAAGCTCTTTACCCAGCGTGACATACCAGCCAGTGCTGCCGCCGTAGTTGATGTTGGCAATCTGCTGGCTCTCGCTGCTCACCACTTGGCCACTACGATTGACCAGACGCACCTCTACGCTGTAAAAGCCGCCAGGTAACTGGTTGTAGTCAATCTCGTTACGGCCAATCACCGCAGGTACACGGCGGATCAACCGCCCATCGCGATAGAACTCGTAGTCACCGTCTGCGGTAGCGAACAGCACCATCTTGCCGGCAGACTGGTTGTCACGCTTCAGATTGTCCTGACTGCCCAAGGTGACAAACTGGTCGAAACTTGGGTTGAGTGAGGTGCTGGTGCTACCTGCTGCGTTATCTCTGCTATCCTGCCGGCCACTGCGCAGATAGGTAGTGGAAAAGTTCTTCTGCAGATACCAGGTACTGACGCCCTGATCGGTGGTCCGGGTATCAAAGTTTTTGCTGTCGTTGTAGTACCAGCTAAGGTAGCCGTAGCTCTGCGAAGGCAAGCCAAGGTAGCCCTGACCGAAGGCGGAAACGGCGCGGTACTCGTTGGAGGCGGTACGCACATCCAGTGACTGGTTGTGGATAAAGCCCATCATGGTCTGGGGCTGGACGTAACGCTTGTTGCCATCGGTGATAGTCAGCGACTGCTTGACCTTGTCGAGCGAGACGGTTTGACCGTTGACGGTATAGTCACAACCGTTCGGGCAAACCGCATAGGGGATCTGTGTCAGTACCTTGTTCAACAGGTCTATTTGCTCGGTTGAAATCCCATTTTGGCGAAACAGGGTCTCATCAAAGGAGAGACGATTTTTTTGGGCAGACCAACTGATAGGCCCCGGCAACGGTTTACTGTCGAGGGTTGCAAGAAACTGCATGGAGGAGTCCTGCTCGGCCTCAGAGAAGCCTGCGGGCACCTGATATTCGATTTGAGCTTCCTCAGCATAAGTGGTTGCTGACGGAGTCAATAATAATAAACCTGCCGCCCATCCTGGGATTGTTCTACCCATCTTATATTCCATGTAGAGATTCAACAACACGGTCAGTAACCCATTAATTATTAATTTTTTTATTTAATAATTAATAAGCCGCACCTTGCCTGTTTTTAACACTAGAGATATAAAAACTTTCGTTATTAAAAATGAGAAGATGGCATTCACAGTACGATACTTAGGGTTATCCGAAAATAACCCTAAAAATCAATACAGGATTAAGCGTTATCCAGCACTTTCCGTTATAAAATAATTAAGCCTTTGGCTCGAACAGCATGACCAGATCACCCTGGTATGAACCGTTGGTGGTACCGGCAGCATTGGTTGGTGCTTTGGCATTAATCTTCAGAGTATAAGTGTTGTCATAACCACCTGGAGCGGTAGTAGTTTGCGTCACTTTCAGCGGAGTACCCTGAACAACAGGCTTACCTGCGAAGCTGATCGCGACGTTAGACAACTGTGCACCATCAGCACGAGCAACGGTCAATGGCTGAACCAGAGAGACGTTAACTTCATTGTCGGTGGTATAAACACGCACTGGCAGATCGTTAGAAGCAAATTCAGTCTGCGTATAGTCTTTAGCAAACAGTTCTTCTTTATCATACCAGGTGCTACCGTCTGGCTTAGAAACAAAAATAGCATCGTTAATGTTGGCCACGATGGTGATTTCTTTTTTCACGCCATCGGCCGCCTGAGCCATGCTGGTAGACAGAATCGCTGTAGCGACCACAGACAGAAGAATCTTTTTCATTGTTACTTTCCTTATCATTGCAATTAGCAGACGTCCTTATCATCAAGGAACGCGTTGAATTACCTATTTAAACCAAACAGGGTAAAAACGACCCTTATTAAAGGATTGTTTTCAGTCTGCTTGGCGCAATTTAGGCTATTTTACCGTATTTATCTGAGTACTTTTCATTAGCACTATTCAGATGCGCGCCAATATAGCCGCAGAATATGATTACCACAAGCCAATTAATTTTTATTGGTGATAGATTAAATTAATACCGCCCCATAAAAAAACTATCGTTTGAGAATATGTTATCACCTATAGAAATTACTTTATTTACGTTCTTTTAGACACGCCATACAATGGTGAAAATTTGGTAGCCAAGTGAACAGGAAGAAGTAACTCTATGACGTTATTATAGGCAATCATTCACATGTATTTCTCAAAAAATTTCTCGCAGTTTCAACCCCGGTTATTCACCAGTGTATTTTTATTATTTAATTACAGGTAACCACCCCTAACATCATTTTTATTAAAAACAAATCGCCACCATTGTCAGGTTGAAAACACAACCCAATAGTTAGCATTGTTTTTCTTCAAGTTAATTATTCTTTCAATACTCAAAAAACAGGTAAGGCAGAACCACTAAGCCCCTCCTGTAAATATATTTTTTCAATTTATCTATAAGGTAGTTGCATTGAACACGCATGATTTACCCTCTCGCCGTAAGCCAGAGGCACCAAAAAAATCTCGGTTATCCATCCTGTTAGCCTGGACGAATATTGTCACGCAGGTGGCATTTCCGCTGAGCCTGGCCTACACCCCGGCAGTGATGGCGGCGAACAAAGCCCATACTGAAGATGAACAAGCCGTTGCAACGGCGGCAACCCGTCTGGCGTCTGTATTAGCCAGCGGAGATCCCACCAAGCAGGCTGAATCTATCGCCCGTGGTGCTGTAACCAGCACCGCGAATGACGCCGTAGAAACCTGGCTGAATCAATTTGGTTCGGCCAAAGTCCAATTGAACCTGGACGACAAACTTAATCTGAAAGGCAGCCAATTAGACGTTCTGTTACCGCTGCAAGACACCCCAAGCCTGCTGACCTTCAGCCAACTGGGTACCCGCTATATTGACGATCGCCTCACGCTTAATGCAGGTATTGGCCAGCGCCATTTTATCGACCAGCAGATGTTTGGCTATAACCTGTTCCTGGATCGGGATGTTCAAGGCCATCATTCACGCCTCGGTATTGGCGGTGAATATGCTCGCGATTACCTGCGCGTTGCAGCCAACGGCTATTTCGGCATCAGCGGTTGGAAGAACTCGCGCGATCTGGACGGTTTTGATGAAAAAGCCGCCAATGGCTTTGATATCCGTACAGAGGCCTATCTTCCGTCCATGCCACAGTTGGGCGGCAAGCTGGTTTATGAGCAGTACTTTGGTGATGATGTCGGTTTATTTGGCAAAGATAAACGTCAGTCCGATCCGGCTGCAGTCACTTTCGGTGTGAATTATTCCCCGATCCCACTTATTACTCTGGGTGCTGACCACAAACAGGGAACCAGCGGGATGGAAGATACCCGCTTCAATCTTTCCTTCAATTATTCCTTTGGCACCGATCTGTCACAGCAGCTCGAGCCGGCCAACGTGGGGGCAAAACGTACCCTGGCAGGCAGCCGCTACGAGCTGGTTGACCGTAATAATGAAATTGTTCTGCAATATCGCGAGCAACAGTTACTGAACGTGGTGATGGCACCGTTGGTACAAGGTGATTCCGGCCAGACGATTGAGTTGCCGATCACGGTTACCAGCAAGAACGGCGTTGCTTCATTTGAGTGGCAAGCAGACGGGTTTACCGCTGCCGGCGGCAAGATTGTCCCCAACGGTATGGGGTGGCAGGCCGTATTGCCATCGTATAACCTGCTGGGCAATAACAGCTACCCGATTAGCGTGATCGTTATCGACAAATCAGGTAACCGTTCTGAACCTGCTCAGGGTCAAGTCGTGGTCACCGGATTTGGCGTTGCAGCTACCTCCAATCTGATGATTAAAAATGCCCGTCTGCCTGCCGATGGTCGCTCAACGACGCAGGTAGAATTGTCACTAAAAGATGGCAGCGGCCGCCCAATCAGCGGTATTGCGGGGCAGATTACGCTGGACAGTGAGTTCCAGGCGCCATCAGTTGCCAGCAAAATCAGCCCGGCCTCTGCTCCGGCACAGCCAGCGCCTCATACGATCGGTAAAGTTACTGAGTCCGCAGAGCGCCCAGGGGTGTATCTTGCCACCTTTACTGCGGGCACCAGCGTGGGCGAGGTGAAAGTCACGGCCAACGTCCCCGGCTCAGCAATAGCAGCTAAACAGGCTACCGTTACGCTTTCGGCAGACAATACCACCGCGACTATTGACAAGAATGGCCTGTCTGGCAAAGCGGGTAACACCCTGGCCAACGGCAGCGATGTGAATACCGTGCAGTTACCGGTGAAAGACGCACAGGGCAACCCACTGCCGGGTTTTGACGTCACCTTTACCGTCACCAACCCGGACGGCTCCACCCGTCAGCAGACGGTGAAAACCGACGAGAACGGCATCGCTTCTCTGCCAGTGACCAGCGATAAAGCGGGCAGTGTGAAAGTGGAAGCCAACGTCGGCGGCGTCACCAGCAGCACCGAACTGAGCTTTGTGGCTGACAGCAGCACCGCCACCATCGACCAGAACGGCCTGACGGCAGAAGCGGGTAACACCCTGGCCAATGGCACCGATATCAACACCGTGCAGTTGCCGGTGAAGGATGCCAACGGCAACCCGATCCCGGGCTTTGACATCACCTTTACCGTGACCAACCCGGACGGCTCAACCCGTCAGCAGACGGTGAAAACTGACGAGAACGGCATCGCTTCTCTGCCAGTGACCAGCGATCAAGCAGGCAGTGTGAAAGTGGAAGCCAACGTCGGCGGCGTCACCAGCAGCACCGAACTGAGCTTTGTCGCCGACAGCAGCACGGCGACCATCGATGAGAACAGCCTGACCGCAGAGGCGGGTAATACTGTGGCTAACGGCACCGATATCAACACCGTGCAGTTGCCGGTGAAGGATGCCAACGGCAACCCGATCCCAGGCTTTGACGTCACCTTTACCGTGACCAACCCGGACGGCTCCACACGTCAGCAGACGGTGAAAACTGACGAGAACGGCATCGCCTCTCTGCCGGTGACCAGCGAACAAGCGGGCAGCGTGAAAGTAGAAGCAGAAGTCGGCGGCATCACCAGCAGCACCGAACTGAGCTTTGTGGCCGACAGCAGCACAGCGAAGATCGATGAGAACGGCCTGACCGCAGAAGCGGGTAACACCGTGGCTAACGGCACCGATACAAATACCGTGCAGTTGCCGGTCAAAGACGCCAACGGTAACCCGATCCCGGGCTTTGACGTCACCTTTACCGTGACCAACCCGGACGGCTCTACCCGTCAGCAGACCGTGACCACTGACGAGAACGGTATCGCCTCTCTGCCAGTGACCAGCGATCAAGCGGGCAGCGTCAAAGTGGAAGCAGAAGTCGGCGGCGTGACCACCAGCACCGAACTGAGCTTTGTGGCCGACAGCAGCACCGCGACCATCGACGAGAACGGCCTGACCGGTAAAGCGGGTAACACCACCGCCAACGGCACCGACACCAACACCGTGCAGTTGCCGGTGAAAGATGCCAAGGGTAACCCGATCCCGGGCTTTGATGTCACCTTTACCGTGACCAACCCAGACGGCTCCACCCGTCAGCAAACCGTGACCACCGATGAGAACGGCATCGCCTCTCTGCCGGTGACCAGCGATAAAGCGGGCAGCGTGAAAGTGGAAGCGGAAGTCGGCGGCGTGACCAGCAGCACCGAGCTGAGCTTTGTGGCCGACAGCAGCACGGCGATCATCGATCAGAACGGCCTGACCGCAGAAGCGGGTAACACCCTGGCTAACGGTAGCGATGTGAATACCGTACAGTTGCCGGTGAAGGATGCCAACGGCAACCCGATCCCGGGCTTTGATGTCACCTTTACCGTGACCAACCCGGACGGCTCTACCCGTCAGCAGACCGTGACCACTGACGAGAACGGCATCGCCTCTCTGCCGGTGACCAGCGATCAAGCGGGCAGCGTGAAAGTGGAAGCAGAAGTCGGCGGCGTCACCAGCAGCACCGAACTGAGCTTCGTGGCCGACAGCAGCACGGCGACCATCGACGAAAACGGCCTGACCGCAGAAGCGGGTAACACCGTGGCTAATGGCACCGACGTCAACACCGTGCAGTTGCCGGTGAAAGATGCCAAGGGCAACCCGATCCCGGGCTTTGACGTCACCTTTACCGTGACCAACCCGGACGGTTCAACCCGTCAGCAGACCGTGAAAACTGACGAGAACGGCATCGCCTCTCTGCCAGTGACCAGCGAGCAAGCGGGCAGCGTCAAAGTAGAAGCAGAAGTGGGCGGCGTCACCAGCAGCACCGAACTGAGCTTCGTGGCCGACAGCAGCACGGCGAAGATCGATGAGAACGGCCTGACGGCAGAAGCGGGTAACACCCTGGCTAATGGCACCGATATCAACACCGTGCAGTTGCCGGTGAAAGATGCCAACGGCAACCCGATCCCGGGCTTTGATGTCACCTTTACCGTGACCAACCCGGACGGCTCCACCCGTCAGCAGACGGTGAAAACCGACGAGAACGGCATCGCCTCTCTGCCGGTGACCAGCGATAAAGCGGGCAGTGTGAAAGTGGAAGCCAACGTCGGCGGCGTCACCAGCAGCACCGAACTGAGCTTTGTGGCCGACAGCAGCACGGCGAAGATCGATGAGAACGGCCTGACCGCAGAAGCGGGTAACACCCTGGCTAATGGCACCGACGTCAACACCGTGCAGTTGCCAGTGAAAGATGCCAACGGCAACCCGATCCCGGGCTTTGACGTCACCTTTACCGTGACCAACCCGGACGGTTCAACCCGTCAGCAGACCGTGACCACCGACGAGAACGGCATTGCCTCTCTGCCGGTGACCAGCGATAAAGCAGGCAGCGTGAAAGTGGAAGCGGAAGTGGGCGGCGTCACCAGCAGCACCGAACTGAGCTTTGTGGCCGACAGCAGCACGGCGAAGATCGATGAGAACGGCCTGACCGCAGAAGCGGGTAACACCGTGGCTAATGGCACCGACGTCAACACCGTGCAGTTGCCGGTGAAAGATGCCAACGGCAACCCGATCCCGGGCTTTGACGTCACCTTCACCGTGACCAACCCGGACGGCTCTACCCGTCAGCAAACGGTAAAAACCGACGAGAACGGCATCGCCTCTCTGCCGGTGACCAGCGATCAAGCAGGCAGCGTGAAAGTGGAAGCAGAAGTGGGCGGCGTCACCAGCAGCACCGACCTGAGCTTTATTGCCGACAGCAGCACCGCGACCATCGACGAAAACGGTCTGTCGGGTAAAGCGGGTAATACCGTGGCTAACGGCAGCGATGTGAATACCGTGCAGTTGCCAGTGAAAGATGCCAAGGGCAACCCGATCCCGGGCTTTGACGTCACCTTTACCGTGACCAACCCGGACGGTTCAACCCGTCAGCAGACCGTGAAAACTGACGAGAACGGCATTGCCTCTCTGCCGGTGACCAGCGAGCAAGCGGGCAGCGTCAAAGTGGAAGCAGAAGTGGGCGGCGTGACCAGCAGCACCGAACTGAGCTTTGAAGCGGATTTCAGTACGGCAATGATCAATACCACCAGCGGACTGGTTCTTGATACTGCAGGTAAAACGATTGAAACGCAGAAAAGTGAAGATACGCCAAGCGAGCTTTCTACTCATAATCTGATCGTCACTATGACAGATAAGAATGGAAACATTATCAAAGACAAGGCTGGTGCTCTGGATGTGACCTTTACCACCACCGGAAGTGCTAAATTTGTTGGCGCCAGTACCGTCACTATTGATGAGAATGGACAGGCTAGAATCGGACTCATTAACACTAAGCAGGAAACTGTGACGGTTAATGCTCAACTGAACGGTCAGTCATCCAACAGTGTACCTGTCAGCTTTAAAACGGTGCTAAAAAGCGTTGCATTGGGTAGACAAGATATTACGTTGACTAAATACTTCGGTACTAACGTTACCGCAGAAGCCGTGTATTCAGACGGTTCAAAAGTCGATATTACCAAAACCGGCTCTTGGAAGAGCAGTAATGCGAAAATTAGCGTCGATGGCTCAGGCTATGTCACATCAGCGGATGAAAGTGAATCAGGTAAGCTGTCAGTAACCTTTGAGGGGATGACTGCGGAAACTGACGTGAGCGTGATTGTGGCCAAGACCAGTGCAATTATTGGGACCAAGACAGCGTACACTACGCTGATCCCGAAAGAAAAGTATCCATCCCTGACATTAAAGAGCGCGTCAGTTGTCGATGGATTCTATTCAAGTGGAGTGCTGATTGCAGGCGGACCAGGTGGCCAGGCGTCTACCGAGGTTCTCAATCTGGACAAAGTAACATCAATTACTGGGTACAGTGCGATCGTGCCAATCACAGGGCTACCGAATCCATTACTGGAAATGTTGACATGGAAAGACGGTGCCGATCATAAGGTTGGTTCGTCAACGGGAACGGCCTATACCGCCACCGTATCGGATACCATCTACGGGATTATCGTTTATTCAACAGGAACGAACGGACAGAGCGGTGCTTTTATCTCTGGTATGCAGATAGTATATAACTAAGACCGAAAGTCGTTGCAGATACAGGGCTTGTTCTAAGATATATTGATGGGACAGGCTCCGATATCTAGTAAAGCCACCGCTTGAAGCGGTGGCTTTCTTTTATCTTATCAATTCCCAAACTGACTCTGATACAAAAAACCGTGTATTTACATTTCCCGGGTCAGCATCTAAGCTTAAATTTATTTCATTCCAGAGCCGTTATTTACTTTAAAATGCGTGGTGAACGATGAAAGAACTGCCAAAAATCAATCAGCTCCGGGATTTTAAGGCGATTGTCTATTATGGAAACATCAGAACTGCTGCACAAGCGCTGTTCAAAACACAGCCGGCGATGACCAAAAGCATTCAGGAGCTAGAACGGATATTAGGGGTAACCTTGTTAGCCAGGGGGCCTCAGGGTATGGTTTTAACCGAGATGGGGCGTGTTTTTGAACATAGGGCTAATACACTACTTAACGATCTGGAAAGAGCCGTTGATGAGTTGCATCAATTGAGTGAGCAATCTCAGGGCAATGTCGCCCTTGGTTGTTCTCATCTGCCCGCGCTTAGCGTACTGCCTGCCTTGGTTCATAAGTTTCAAAAAGAACATCCGACGTCTAATATTACCATTATTGAAGGACAACTTTGTGAGTTGGTGAATTCGCTCCGGCGAGGGCGATTAGATTTCTTTATCGGCATCGCATCACCTGAAATAGCAATGAATGAGTTTACTATCGAGCAATCAATCAAAGCAGAATTTTGTATTATTGCCAGAAAGGGGCATCCTCTCTCTCATTGTCGTTCACTAAGCGAACTACAAGGGGCAAAATGGTATTTCCCCAGCACAAGAACAGGATATTATAAAAGTCTGGAGAAATTTATTTTCCCCAAAGGAAGAGTGGACAAGGACAGCGTGATTTATGGTGACTCAATGAGCATTGGTGAACAACTGGTTTTAAGTAAGGATTACTTTTTTGTTGGTCCCAAAGCTATTCTCGATATTTCTTACATCAAAGATCTTATAACCTTTATCCCAATACAAGAGAAGCTGCCTGATGCACTTTATATTCTGCTTTACAGGCAACAACAGGGATTAACTCCGCTAGCTAGGCAACTGATAGATAGAGTCAGCCAGGCGTGCTTCAACCTTCTCTCTGATAAGAGTCAATAATAAAGTAGATTATTTTTTCATATGAGCCAATTGAAATCTGACTGGTTTTAGTGAGTACTAAAATAGACTTTTAGCAAAATTTGGTAGGATTGATACATCACTCTAGTCATTTGAGAATAAAAACGTTTTTACGACTTTAAAACCAAAGGAAGCGACCTAACCTATAATCATAGCCGCCCCTCCGCTAACTAGGCAAGCCTTCTCACTCGGCAAGCTTACGTAAGCTTTTCGCTAATTGTATCGGGGTAAACTCACTGATATTAGCCTGAACGAGCAACTCTTCAAGCGCGCATTTAACCCGTATTTTCTTGTAACTCTTCACCAACTCTCGTTAGCATTGGGTACTGATAATTATTTGCTAACATAATCTATGAAGTTCTCTCTTTACCCCAAAAGAAACCAACAGCATAATTACTTATAGTCAATTGAATTTATTTTATAAAACTCATTGCATGGTTATTAATACTTTAAACTTTAAATATTTGGCATTTATAACTACTAAAAAAAACCAATCGAAATGGTCTTAT
>NZ_JBXUGP010000024.1:0-96937 GCF_057180605.1 Serratia sp. HNCC26DJ206 | reverse complement strand
TGGCAGTCAGTCCATTTTTTGCACTGACCTTATTAGACAAAGCCAGATATTAGGGAGAGCGTGCCGAAGGGGTCGTAGCGGCATAAGCCGCCGGAGCGCCCCTCGGTGCGCTAGGCCCGAGTATCTCGGGCTTAAAAACCACTTTGTCATCAACCTCAAGGCCCGGTTAAGAGGCCTTGTAGCTATGTGACGGCGTATTACTCAGACATCGCCTGATAGGCGGTAGTGACTTTCCAGAGATAGCGCGGCGCCTGCGGTGCCGGGTGCTTCTTCTGGATATGCTGATAGAACTCGTCTGGGCTCATCTGGTTAATACGGTTTACCGCCACACGCTTATCGGATGAGAATGTCCGTAACATCGCCCCGGCACCATTCACATAAGAGACGATGGTGGCATAGCGTAACGTTTGTGGATCGGTGATCCCGGCTAGCTGCTGGCTTTGAAGAATATTGATATAGGCCGTTCCCAGATCAATATTGACCGCCGGATCCTTCAACTCACGTGAGCTTGGCTGCCCATCTTTTCCTTTCATACGGTAGGCATCGCGCCCGGCGGTTGATGCCTTCAGTTGCATTAATCCTACGGCATTCGAGGTGCTGACAACGTTCGGGTTAAACCCGGACTCCACCTGAATGATGGCTTTAATCAAGGTTTCGTCGACGCCATAGTTGCTGGCAGCCTGACGAATGTAATCATTATAGGCGACCGGCGTGCCGGTTCGGTTGCTGGGTGTTGGCGATGGAGGTTTGAGCCAACCGCCTGATGTACCACTGCCTGCCGTGTTGCCCGTTGTCTGCGGATCGTTCGCGCAACCGGCTAATAGTAAGATTGCCATCAGGCAACCGATTTTTGTTTTCACAGAATCCCTCACTCCTTTCAATGAGTTGCGTAGCATATACAACCTGTAAGGACGCCTGTATAACTTTTTTGGTCTATTCTCAGGGTATCCATATACCAAGAGGTGATTTATGAGTCAATCTCCACCCACCTGTTTTGTGGTGACTTTCAACGTTCAGGAAGACGGTTTAACCGATTTATCCAAGCTAAGTGGGCAACTCACTCGCGAAGGATTTACCACCTCGGTCACTGATGAACGAGGCATCCAACATCAACTGGAGAGCACCAGTTTTGCTTTGATAACGCCGTTGGATCAACAGATTGTACAACAACTGGCCCAAGGGTTCGGTCAGGTTGCCTTAGGAAAGCCCCCTAAGGTCACCGTGGCTACCTCCTGGGACTACGTCAAGCGGTTACATACTGATACATAAAACAGAATCATTCACCGTCGCGGAATTCATTACTCACTTTGGTAACGAAACCTGCGACGGTCACCCCACTCACTTTGAACGCATCTCACCCTATTGCTGCTGATAAATGTCAGGCCGAACAATATGCCAGGCGAAGTTCTCCTCATTGATTGGCTGATACCCCACTTTTTGATATAGCCAAGGGGCGCTATTGGTGACCAACATGATGCGCCGCAGGCGCTGCAACACCGGATGCTCCAGCGAACACTCCATTAGCCAGCGTGCCAGCCCCTGACGTTCAAACTCTGGAGTGACGAAAACGTCACACAAATAGCCAAAAGTCACGTAGTCGGTCACTAAGCGGGTAAAACCGATTTGCTGGTTACGATGATAAAGCCCAAAACACAGGCTGTTCTCTATCGATAGGCGTACCGTTTCCAGCGAAATCCCTTTCGCCCAACTGGTAGTTGTCAAGAAAGTGTGGGTAAAAACCAGATCCAACTCACTCTTATCACTGCTAATGTGAAATTCGCCGCGCTGCCACTGCATGTTTTGTTCCATCCTCACTCCTTCTGTTCGCTGATTTAAGGACACAGTGCACAAACATCGCCGAGCAACCAGCAAGTTGCAAGCGTAGGCGTACTTAAATTAATCAATAGCGTATATACTTTGACCAGACACGCGGCAGTGGAATTATCACCAGTAGTTGATACAGCTGTGCGCCATGTCGTGTTTTCGCAACAGGAAAGACGCTAACCTAATGAAATCGCAGGCAACACAGAGGGGAATGACTATGTGGCAAGCCGTTAGTCGTCTGTTAAGTGAACATCTTGGCAGCGCAGAAATCCGCGAAAGGACTGAACTACCCGGGGGAGAAATTCATTCGGCGTGGCGCGTGAGTTACGGTGACAGCGAGGTGTTTGTGAAATGCGATACCCGCGAACTGCTGCCGATATTTACTGCCGAAGCCGATCAACTGGCACTCTTGGCGCGCAGTAAGACCGTACGCGTACCCGAGGTGTACGGAGTGGGTAGCGATCGCGATTACAGTTTTCTGCTGCTGGAATATCAACCGCTTAAACCGTTAGATGCGCACGGTGCGCATTGCCTGGGCCAACAGTTGGCCCGCCTGCACCAATGGAGCGAACAACCGCAGTTCGGTCTGGATTTCGATAACGATCTTTCCACCACACCGCAGCCCAATGCCTGGCAACGCCGCTGGGCCGAATTTTTTGCCGAACAGCGCATCGGCTGGCAGTTGCAATTGGCTGCCGAAAAGGGCATGACCTTCGGCGATATCGATGAAATCATCGACGTAGTGTATCTGCGGCTACAACACCACCAGCCGCAGCCTTCCCTGTTGCACGGGGATTTATGGCCTGCCAACTGCGCGTTGGCCGCCGATGGCCCGTTCCTGTTTGACCCAGCCTGTTACTGGGGCGATCGCGAGTGCGATCTTGCCATGTTGCCACTTTACCCGGACCTGCCAGCACAGATTTATGATGGCTACCAAAGCATCTGGCCGCTAGAGACCGGTTTTATTGAGCGCCAGCCGCTGTATCAACTCTACTACCTGCTTAACCGCAGCAATCTGTTCGGCGGCCAGCACCTGGTCACCGCACAGCGCGCCATCGACGCCTTGCTACATCCTGAGCTGTTCTAAATAATAGGGGCGCAGCAAGCAGCGCCCCTATTATCAAGCCCTTGCCACATTACGCTGCCCCAGCCATCTGCCCCAGCAGTTTAAACACGAAATAGGCAACCACCGCGATCACCGCTGGCAGAATATACAACGGGAAGTACTGCAGGAAGATAGTATGATGCGGTAGCGTAATTCGTTCTTCTAACTGCGCACGCGTCTGCCCATCGTTCCCCTTCGCCTGCTCTAAAATCATCTGATCTTCCAGCCCTTCACGGATAAACTTCACCTGACGCGACATCCGCGCACCAGAAGTTTGTAACGCCAGCCCAACAAAAATCAGAAAATAGATGATGATAAACATCAGGTTGGCGCCGCTGAACAGGCTCTTGTCGACATCCGGCACTGGCGAGTTGTACCAGAAAATATTCAGGAACGAGGTATTAAAACGCAGCATATCCACGATGACGTGAACAAAATCCAGCATCACGGCGTTAATGCCTTTGGTTTTCTCACTGTGTTGATAAACAAAGCTCAACAGTGAAACCAGCGTGGAAAGTAACGCCGAGATGAAAACCACCCATCCGAAAATACGTTTCAGTATGGCGATGCGCCCAGCCTGTTGATACGTCATGTGTTCCCCTTGTAAGTGACGTAACCGTCAATGGACTAAGTCTACCCGTAGTTAAGGAAGCTCGCCCACCGTTTTCTTTATCGTCTTTATCGATCGATGGGCAGATACTGCGTTTTGACCAAACGAGCCAAGCCAGAGAGGTACAGACCCACCAGCAAAAATGATAAAGTGGGGAAAACGTGATCTTTTACCGGCGCAGTAGGAGCTAATCATTAAATGACTTATTCGCAACGCATAGAAACCGCTATTTTTGACATGGATGGTTTATTGATCGATTCGGAACCCCTGTGGCTACAAGCGGAATTGGATATCTTCGGCTCGCTGGGGCTGGATCTGTCCGATCGTCACAAACTGCCAGATACGCTTGGCCTGCGTATCGATCTGGTGGTGAAAATGTGGTACCAGTCGATGCCGTGGCAAGGGGTGTCGCAAGAAGAGGTCGCCGGGCGCATTATCGAACGGGCCATAGAGCTGGTGCGAGAACAACGCCCACTGCTGCCTGGCGTACAACAAGCGCTAGAACTGTGCCGCAGCCTGGATTTGAATATCGGCCTGGCCTCCGCTTCACCGCTGCACATGCAGCAACAGGTTTTGAAGATGTTCGATCTGGAAAGCTATTTTGATCAGCTGGTTTCTGCCGAGTATCTGCCTTACAGCAAGCCGCACCCAGAGGTTTATCTGATTGCCGCAGAGCGCTTGGGCAGCGAACCGTCGCACTGTATTACACTGGAAGACTCCTTCAACGGCATGATTGCCACCAAAGCGGCACGGATGCGCTCCATTGTCATTCCAGCACAAGAGTATCGTCAGGATCCTCGCTGGGCTCTGGCAGATTATAAACTGCACAGTCTTGAGCAGTTGACCGCCGAGCACCTGGCATAAAACCCTGTCGGCATCGGCCCCTGCTGATGCCGTTTATTTCCCCTCATGTTGTATCGCTCGCGCTTTTTTACTGCAAAACCCCGACTGCGTCATAAAATAAATAAAACGGCATTTCATTTTTATTGAATTCATATGTCAGGCGTTCTATGCTGGCGCCATAAAGAAAACGCCGGGCAGCCGATGACCGCTGTTACTGCCACACAGCGCCAGTTGGCGGCCCGGTGCTTTCTTCCTCAATGGTGAACTTCAAAGAAGAGAGACATTGCCATGGACGTTCGTCAAAGCATTCACAGTGACCACGCTAAACAGCTCGACACCGCTGGATTACGCCGCGAATTCCTGATTGAGAATATCTTCGAAACCGACAACTACACGATGACCTACAGCCATATTGACCGCATCATTATCGGTGGGGTTAAACCGGTGAATACTACGGTCAGCATCGGCGACGAAGTGGGTAAGCAACTGGGCGTGAGCTATTTCCTTGAGCGCCGTGAGTTAGGCATGATTAATATCGGCGGGCCGGGCATCGTGGTAGTGGATGGTCATACCTACGAAATTGGCCACGAAGAAGCGTTGTACGTGGGCAAAGGTGCACAGCGTGTTGAATTCAGCAGCGTGGATGCCCAGCAACCTGCCAAGTTCTATTACAACAGCGCCCCTGCGCATACCCATTACCCCAATAAAAAGATCACCCTGGCAGAAGCCTCACCGCAAACGTTGGGTGATGATGCCACCAGCAACCGCCGTACCATCAACAAATTCATCGTTCCGGACGTCTTACCCACCTGCCAGCTCACCATGGGCCTGACCAAACTGGCGGAAGGCAATCTCTGGAACACCATGCCCTGTCATACCCATGATCGCCGCATGGAAGTGTATTTCTATTTCGACATGGACGACGACACCGCAGTGTTCCACATGATGGGGCAACCGCAGGAAACACGTCATCTACTGGTACAGAATGAACAGGCGGTGATCTCACCAAGCTGGTCCATTCATTCTGGTGTCGGCACCAAACGTTATACCTTTATCTGGGGTATGGTTGGCGAAAATCAGGTCTTTGGTGACATGGACCATCTCGCTACCTGCGATCTGCGTTAAATCCCTTCAGCCAGCATCTGCACGGTGCACCCGCGCCGTGCAGCACGAGAATACAGTCATGATTTTGAATTCCTTTGATTTAACAGGCAAAGTGGCGCTCATCACCGGCTGCAATACCGGTTTGGGCCAAGGTATAGCGGTTGGGCTGGCTCAGGCCGGCTGCGACATTATCGGCGTCAACCGCAGCGATCCGCATGAAACGATGGCTAAAGTGACTCAGCTTGGGCGCCGCTTCCTGAATTTGAACGCCGATCTCGGCAAGATTGACGCCATTCCTTCATTGCTGGAAGAAACTATCCGCGAATTCGGCAGGGTGGATATTCTGGTAAATAACGCGGGTATTATCCGGCGTGAGGACGCGCTCAGCTTCAATGAAAAAGATTGGGACGATGTGATGGACGTTAACATCAAAACCTTGTTCTTTATGGCGCAGGCCGTGGCGAAACAGTTTGTCAGCCAAGGGAGCGGCGGCAAAATCATTAATATTGCCTCGATGCTCTCTTTCCAGGGCGGTATCCGCGTTCCTTCCTATACCGCCTCAAAAAGCGCCGTGTTGGGCATTACCCGCCTGCTGGCGAACGAATGGGCGCAATATGGTATCAACGTGAACGCCATTGCCCCTGGCTACATGGCCACCAACAACACCCAGCAACTGCGCACTAATGAAGAACGCAATCAGCAAATTCTGGAGCGCATTCCCGCCGGACGTTGGGGAACACCGGAAGACATTATGGGGCCGATCGTCTTTCTGGCCTCCGCGGCTTCCGACTATGTGAATGGTTATACCCTCGCGGTTGATGGCGGTTGGCTGGCACGTTAAGCACCAGCAACAAAACACTTTTCTGGGCTCTGCATGCAGAGCCTTTTTATTGGCTCAACCCATTGTAATACGCCGTAAAATAAACAATTAGTTACGTGGTAACATCTTCCGCAACTGTAAAAAAAACCATATACTGGATAAATTAACAGTTTAGTAACCGGAATAACCACAGCATGACCGCGGAAGGACATCTTATTTTCTCTGTTGCCTGTGCGATCTTCGCCAAAAAGGCAGAGGTCACGCCTGAACTGGCCAACGGTGACTGGTGGCACATTATTCCTGCGGCCTTGCTGACATCGTTATTGCCGGACATCGACCATCCTAAATCAGTGCTTGGCCAGCGCCTGCGCTGGATCGCGATTCCCATATCACGCGCTTTCGGCCACCGCGGCTTCACTCACAGCCTGCTGGCGATCGTCGGTGGCATGATGTTATTCCGTTTAGATGTGCCACACAGTTGGCCAATTCCTATTGATGTGCTGCACGCCATGATCATCGGTTACTTCAGTCATTTACTGGCCGATATGCTGACCCCGGCCGGAGTACCGCTGCTTTGGCCTTGCCGTTGGCGCTTCGGTCTGCCGCTGCTGAATTCGCAGAAAGGTAACCAACTGGAACGTGTCTTGTGTTTGTGCCTGGTCGCTTTTGCTCTCTATTGGCAAGGGGGATACACCTTCCCCGTGCAGTCATATTTTGAGCAAATAAAAAATATTCGATTGTGATCACAAAAAATCGATGATTTCCTCCTCTTTAGGCCTATAAATTAAACAAATTCGAGCTGAAAGTTATATTCAATTCCATTTGGATATAAGTGGGCTTTCCAGCAAACTGTTACGATATTTACATCGCTACACCTCTGCTGGGTAGCACTTTTAGACTATAAAAAGATGATGGAGATATGGGATGAATCTACCGCTCGTATTAAACGTGCTGGTTTTTGTCGCCCTCCTTTTGCTGTTGGCGCAAACCCGCCATAAGCAATGGAGTCTGGCGAAGAAAGTTTTGGTCGGTCTGGTGATCGGCGTGCTGTTCGGTTTAGCATTGCAATGGGTTTACGGTTCAGACAACCCAGTGCTGAAAGAATCCATCACCTGGTTCAACATCGTCGGTAACGGCTACGTGCAACTGCTGCAGATGATCGTGATGCCACTGGTATTTGCCTCGATCCTGAGTGCGGTAGCCAAACTGCATAACGCCGCTTCTTTGGGCAAAATCAGCGTCCTGACCATTGGTACCCTGCTGTTCACTACACTGATCGCCGCATTGGTGGGAGTATTAGTGACCAACCTGTTCGGCCTGACTGCCGAAGGCTTAGTGCAAGGCACGCAGGAAAGCGCACGTCTTTTAGCGATTGAGAGCAACTATGTGGGTAAAGTGGCCGATCTGACCGTGCCACAGTTGGTATTATCATTTATACCGAAAAACCCCTTTGCCGATCTGACCGGTGCCAATCCAACTTCTATTATCAGCGTGGTGATCTTTGCTGCCTTCTTGGGCGTTGCCTCGTTGCAACTGCTGAAAGACGATAAAGAAAAAGGCCAACGCGTATTGGCGGCGATCGACACTCTGCAAGCCTGGGTGATGAAACTGGTGCGCCTGGTGATGAAGCTCACGCCATACGGTGTACTGGCGCTGATGACCAAAGTAGTTGCCGGTTCCAACATTCAAGACATCATCAAGCTGGGTAGCTTCGTGGTAGCCTCTTACCTCGGCCTTGCGATTATGTTCGCGGTTCATGCCCTGTTGCTGACCTTCACCGGGGTTAACCCGCTGAAATTCTTCCGCAAGGTCTTGCCGGTTCTTACCTTTGCTTTCACCAGCCGCTCCAGCGCCGCCAGCATCCCGCTGAACGTAGAAGCGCAAACTCGCCGTTTGGGTGTGCCGGAATCCATCGCCAGTTTCTCCGCTTCGTTCGGCGCCACTATCGGCCAGAACGGCTGTGCGGGTCTGTATCCAGCGATGCTGGCCGTAATGGTCGCACCCACCGTGGGTATCAACCCGCTAGATCCGGTGTGGATCGCGACGCTGGTAGGCCTCGTGACCATCAGTTCCGCCGGTGTTGCCGGGGTCGGTGGTGGTGCAACCTTCGCCGCCCTGATTGTTTTACCCGCCATGGGCTTGCCGGTAACGCTGGTTGCCTTGCTGATCTCCGTTGAACCACTGATCGACATGGGCCGTACCGCATTGAACGTCAGCGGCGCGATGACCGCCGGCACCGTCACCAGCCAATTGATGAAGCAGACCGACAAATCCATCATGGACAGTGAAGACGAAGTCGATCTGGCTCATCGGTAAAGGTTTATCGCAGTGAAAAAAAACCGGCGCCAATAATAAATGCGCCGGTTTTTTATTGTCGTGATACGGGGTAAGCGATTAAAACGGGTAGTCGTGATACCCCATCTGCTCTGAAATCAAGCGAGCAGCAGTGTGCAACTGTGCCACATAGCCATCTTTGGCTTCTTCAGAGAAACGGATAGTTGGGAAGGAAATACTCAAGCCAGCGATCACCACGCCAAAGCGGTCAAACACCGGAACCCCGATGCAACGCAGCCCTTCTTCCTGCTCTTCAATATCTTCCCCAAACCCCTGCTCGCGCACTTTATCCAACAGCGGCAACAACGCCTTAGCACTGACGATGGTATGAGGAGTACTGCGGGTAAACTCGACGTGAGAGAGGATCTCTTCCACTTCACCGCGATCGCGCCATGCCAACAGCACTTTACCAATGGCGGTACTGTGCAGAGGGTTACGACGACCAATGCGCGAATACATACGCAGGTTATACATTGAGTCAATTTTATGGACATAGACAATGCTGTCTTCATCCAACGCACCCAGGTGAATAGTTTCGCGAGTCTGGTTCGACAGCTCACGCATCTGGATATCGGCACTGCGGATCAGATCGACGTTCTGCAACGATTTGGCCCCCAGCTCAAATAATTTCAGGGTAAGAGAATACTTCTCAGATTCCCCTTCCTGAGCGACGTACCCCAGCGACTTCATCGTCTGTAGGAAACGATAAACGGTGCTTTTGGACATCATTACCCGTTGAGAAAGTTCGGTAATACCGATTTCGCGTTCGTCGCCCAATGCCTGCAAGATGCCAAACACTTTCAGCACTGATGAGACCGAATCCGGTTGCTTGTCTAGATCTGCGTTAGCCATGGTCAATACCTTACTCACCTGTTTTTGTTTTAGGAAATTTGAACAAGAGTTTCAGTATAATCGGAACATTTCACCCCGCGCAATGAAAGTTGCGGAATAATGACCAGCAATGAAGCAATTAGCGACACACTTCTCACCACCTTTTACACTTACCAAGGAAAACGGTGGGTGCATTCAGCAGCAAATATGATTAGCATGTTAATACTTCCCCTGTTTATAAATGTCCTGACTATGACGCGTTCTTGTTCCGACGGCCTCCCCGTCCCACAGCGGTATGGCGCGATCCTTGCTATTGCATTAGGTATTACCGTTTCCGTGCTCGACGGCACGATCGCCAACGTCGCCCTGCCGACGATTGCCCGCGATCTGCAAGCCAGCCCAGCCAGCTCGATTTGGGTAGTGAACGCCTATCAACTGGCCGTTGTTATCTCATTACTTTCTCTGGCTTCGCTCGGCGATCTGATTGGTTATCGCCGTATCTATCTGGCCGGTTTACTGGTCTTCAGCATAACTTCACTGTTCTGTGCCCTGTCTGATTCACTGGCCACCCTGACGATTGCCCGTGTGCTGCAGGGCTTTGGCGCGGCGGCAATTATGAGTGTCAATACGGCGCTCATCCGCATTATCTATCCACAACGCTTTCTTGGCCGTGGTATCGCCATCAATTCACTGATTGTGGCTTTTTCTTCCGCTGCTGGCCCGACGATAGCGGCTGCCATCCTGTCTGTCGCCTCATGGCAGTGGCTGTTTGCCATCAATTTACCGATAGGTATTGTCGCGCTACTGTTGGGGATGAAATTCCTACCGGCAAACAGCCAGAAAAGCAGTAACCAGCGCTTTGATCCTATCAGCGCGGTTATGAACGCCCTGACATTTGGCCTGCTGATCACCGCCATCAGCGGATTTGCCCAAGGGCAGAGCCTGCTGCTGATCGCCGGTGAAGTTGCCGCGCTATTAGTGATTGGCTACTTCTTTGTGCGCCGCCAGTTAAACCAGGAATCCCCGCTCTTACCCGTGGATTTGCTGCGCATACCTATCTTCGCGCTGTCGATGGGCACCTCGATCTGCTCTTTTACCGCACAAATGCTGGCGATGGTGTCGCTGCCGTTCTTCCTGCAAGGTGCGCTGGGCCGTGATGAAGTCGCTACCGGCCTGCTGTTAACACCCTGGCCACTGGCGATCATCGTGGTCGCACCGATTGCAGGCCGTCTGGTAGAGCATATTCACGCCGGATTATTGGGGGGTATTGGCCTGGCGACCTTCGCTCTCGGCCTGTTCCTGCTGGCGATGCTGCCACAAGACCCAACGGATCTGGATATCATCTGGCGCATGGTACTTTGCGGCATCGGGTTCGGGTTGTTCCAATCCCCCAACAATCACACCATCATTTCCGCCGCGCCACGCCATCGTAGCGGCGGTGCCAGCGGCATGCTCGGTACTGCGCGCCTGCTGGGGCAAACCTCCGGTGCCGCACTGG
Organism: Serratia sp. HNCC26DJ206; assembly: GCF_057180605.1. Lineage (NCBI taxonomy): Bacteria > Pseudomonadati > Pseudomonadota > Gammaproteobacteria > Enterobacterales > Yersiniaceae > Serratia > Serratia sp. HNCC26DJ206. Next base: position 85,968 of record NZ_JBXUGP010000024.1, on the reverse strand, counting down.
TTGCCCTGATGTTCAACCTGTTCCACAGCAACGCCACTCACGCCTCGCTGGTGCTTGCAGGAGCCTTCGCCAGTGTGGCGGCAATAGTCAGTTGCCTGCGCATCACTCAGCCCCGTTCTGCACCACCAGCGCGCAGCAATGAACCCAACTCACCGACATAGAAAAAACCCGGCAAGCGGCAATGCCGTTCATTTAAGCGTAAAACAGCATAATTATGCAGCAGGTGCTGAAGGTGTGGCCCCCTATCCCTGTGGGAGAGGGCCGGGGTGAGGGGCTTTAGTTTAGTGATCTTCCCCTAACCCTCTCCCCGAGGGAGAGGGAACTGGTTAGCCTTAACTGATCGGCATTGCCGGCAAGCGGGGTCTTTTACTGTCTATTGACAATTACTTCAGGTATTGGCCGGAACGCAGTGCTTCAATGCGTTTGTCCAACGGCGGGTGAGACATAAACAGCTCGCTGAACGACTTGGATTTGCCGTTGATGCAGAACGCCATCATGCTGCCCGTTTCCTGCGGTTCGTAGCTGGTTTTCAAGCGTTGCAGTGCGGCAATCATCTTCTCACGACCCACCAGTTTGGCAGAACCGGCATCAGCATGAAACTCACGGTGACGCGAGAACCACATGGTGATGATACTGGCCAAAATACCAAAGACCAGTTCAAGCACCATCGAAACACCGAAGTAAATCATCGGGTTGCCATTGCCTTCACCTTCACCATCGCGGTTACCCAGGAAGCCAGCAGCCACCTGCGCAATCAGGCGCGAAATAAAGATCACGAAGGTGTTCACCACCCCTTGGATCAGGGTCATGGTCACCATGTCACCATTAGCAACGTGGCTGATTTCGTGCGCAATAACCGCTTCCGCCTCATCACGGCTCATGCTTTGCAGCAGGCCGGTGCTGACGGCCACCAGTGAAGCATCACGACGTGCGCCAGTGGCAAAGGCATTGATATCCGGTGCGTGGTAGATCGCCACCTGCGGCATGGCAATGCCAGCCTGCTGTGACTGACGACGTACCGTTTCCAGCAACCAGTTTTCAGTTTCGTTACGCGGTTGTGTAATCACTTCTCCACCGACAGAACGCAGCGCCATCCATTTAGACATCAGCAGTGAAACAAACGCACCACCAAAGCCGAACAGACCGGCCATAATCATCAGGCCCTGAACGCTACTGGATCGGATTCCTGTCAGGCTGAGCACCAGCCCGAAAACCAACATCACCGCCAGGTTGGTAAGCAGGAACAGAGCTATACGCATCATAGAATGTTTACTTCCTCATAAATGTTAATAAAACACTGCCTCAGATACTCTGATCGTATGGGCATGCGTCACAGTTTCAAGAGTTATGCGCCATTAACCTACTAAAAATACGAAACTTTACAAAAACGGTGCTCAATAGCGATTCTGTAAATTGTAAACGATTGTTGCGTAAAAGTGTGAGACTTTATAGCAATAATAAAGATGGATTGTGCCAGTACGCTGCAATAAAAAACGCACCCTAATGCGGGTGCGTTTTCAACTCAGAATCCAGCAGATTACTTGGCAGGAGCCGCTTGCTGCGATGGCTGCTGTTTTTCGACATTGGCAAGATCCAGCGCGATCCTGACCGTCTCATCCAGATACGGATCCGGATCTTTGTAATCCTTCGGCAGATCATCAAGGGATTTCAACGGCTTTTTCCCCTCACGCTGCAAACGCTCATTAATTCGTTTTAAGCGTGTTGCATCATCGTCATGGTTCTCTTTCTCGCGCGTGGCCAGATTGAGGGAAACGATGTTTTTCTTAGCCTTCAATGCCTTGTAATGAGCAATGTCTTGCGCGATGTACTGGAACTCCGGATCCTTGGCAATGCGCTGTTCGTGATCTTTCAACAGTTGCGGTTCGAATGGCTTCATATCCCCCGTCTTGGTGTAGGTAGCTGCGTTGATACTATCCCACGGCATGGCGTTGTCTTCGAAGCTTTCACCGGTTTCTGCCGGATCGATACCGGTTGGCATCAGGATATCTGGCGTTACACCTTTACGTTGGGTACTACCGCCATCAACACGGTAGAACTTCTGAATGGTGTACTGCACGGAGCCCAGCGCTGGCCACTCAGGGCGCAGCATCTGATCGTAAATCCGGTTCAACGAGCGATACTGCTGCACGGTACCTTTACCGAAGGTAGGCTCACCGACGACCAAGGCACGGCCATAGTCCTGCATTGCCGCAGCGAAAATCTCAGACGCCGAAGCGCTGAAACGGTCAACCAGCACCACCAGCGGGCCTTTGTAGTAAATCACGCCATCGGCATCCGCATCTTCACGGATTTTGCCGTTGTTATCGCGCACTTGCACCACCGGGCCGCTCGGGATAAACAGACCGGAAAGCGAGACCGCTTCCGTCAGCGCACCGCCGCCGTTGGTACGCAGATCAATGATCAGGCTATCAACGTTCAGCTTGGCCATTTTCTGCAACTGAACTTTGACATCATCGGTCAAACCCACATAGAAGCCCGGAATGTCCATCACCGCGACTTTCTGGTTGCCAACGGTTTTGATGGTCATTTTCACCGCGCGGTCTTCCAAGCGGATGCGCTCACGGGTCAGCGTCACCACTCGGGTTTTGGTGCCCTTGCCTGCTGGCAGGATCTCCAGACGTACCTTGCTGCCCTTCGGCCCTTTAATCAGGGAAACCACGTCGTCCAGACGCCAACCGATCACATCCACCATCGGTTTACCCGCCTGACCTACGCCGACAATGCGGTCACCCACGGTGATCGCTTTGCTCTTCGCCGCCGGGCCACCCGGCACCATGGAGTTGATCAGCGTATAGTCGTCATCCATCTGCAGCACCGCACCGATACCTTCGAGCGACAGGCTCATTTCGGTATTAAACTGCTCGGTATTGCGTGGCGACAGGTAATTGGTATGCGGATCGATCTCGTGGGCGAAGGCCGTCATGACCAGCGTGAAAACGTCTTCGCTGTTGCTTTGCGTCAAGCGTTTGATCGCGAACTGGTAACGCTTGGTCAGCGTGTCACGGATCTCTTTTTCGGTCTTGCCGGTCAGCTTCAGGTTGAGTTGGTCATACTTGACCTTTGCATCCCATAGGCGATCCAGCTCCGCTCTGTCTTTTGGCCACGGCGCTTTACTACGGTCGATATCAATAGTGTCATTGCCGGTGAAGTTCATCGGCTTTTCCAGCAGCGACAGCGCATACTGGTAGCGTTCAAACCGGCGTTTCTGCGCCAGGTTAAATAACGCGTAAGGCGTATCCAGCTTGCCAGATTTCAGCTCTTCACCCAGCGTATTGCGCTTGTCGGCAAACTGCGCGACATCGGAAGCCAACAATACGTTATGGCTGTAATCCAGCATATTCAGGAAGCGATCGAAAATCTTGCCTGAAAAGTCCGCATCAAGGGCAAACTGGCGATAATGAGAGCGAGTGAAGCGCGAAGTAACGCGCTCACTCACGGTAGCATGCTGCGGTTCCTGCACGAGCTGCGGCAGTTGGTCGAGGCGGATGTTGGCTGTATCCGCTCCGTAACTGACACCCGCCCACAGCAGAGCAACGACTGCTGTTAATCTGACAAATTTGTTCATGCCTTGGTTGGCCTCCGTATCAGAACTGCAAGTGTTCTGCGCGCACAATCATCGCCAGACCGGAGGAGAGCTGCACACGTACGCCATCTTTAGCGATTTCGAGTACGGTTGCATCCATCGCACTCTGCCCTGCTCTGACTTTGATTTCTTGGCCAATTTGCAGTTTAGAGATATCGGTGACTGGCACATGACGCGGCTGGTTTTCCTCTTTGACTGCACGAGGTTCACGAGCTGGCTGTGGGCGAGTTTGTGGGCGCGGCTTGCGGTTCTCTGGCGCGGCTCCACCTTCACGACGTACAGCGGGCTTTTTGCCAGCAGGACGCGGACGACGAGGTTCAGCGGTAGCAGATTCACCGGCGGCTTCACGTTTTTTGGCGTTTTGCTCAGCACGCTGAGCCTGAACGCGCGCTTTGGCCTCTTCAAGCTGCTGGCGGGCATGATCGACATGCTGCTGCTCCAACTCACCGCACGGATTACCGTCAAGGTCAACGCGCTGTGCGCCAACTTTAACGCCGTACAGGTAACGCCAGCTTGAAGTATACAGGCGCAGGGCAGAACGCAACTGCGTTTTGCTGAGGCTTTCTTCCCCTTGCACACGTTCTACCAGATCCTGAAAAATACCGATTTTCAACGGGCGAGCTTCACCCTCGGCGCTAAAGCAGAGCGGGAAACGCTCTGCAAGAAAAGCAATGACTTCTTTACTAGAGTTCAACTTAGGTTGATTTTCCATGAAATTTCCTGATTACAACGGGTTGCCAACAAGCCGCAGGCATGAACAGGCGTCATTATAATGACGTCATCGCTAAATGCCACGTTAACCGTAGATCAACTTGCTGCTACAGTGACGTATTTCGCACAATTGCCTTGTGCTAACTGCGCACAAAGCCCTGCCACCACCGCTTTCAGGCCAATTTCGTCCTGTTCATCGAAGCGTTGATAAACTGTGCTATCAATATCCAGAACGCCGATAATCTGACCATTGACTTCCAACGGCAGCACAATTTCGGCATTGCTGGCTGCATCACAGGCAATATGCCCCGGAAACGCATGGACGTCGCCGACACGTTGCACCCGATTTTCTGCCACTGCCGTGCCGCATACGCCTTTCCCGATTGGAATACGCACGCAGGCAATCTTGCCCTGGAACGGACCGAGCACCAGTTGGTTACCATCCATCAGGTAGAATCCCACCCAATTCACATCCGCCAGACGTTCATTGAGCAACGCACTGGCGTTGGACAAAGCGGCGATAAAATGGGTTTCCCCCTCAAGCAACGCACCCAAGTCACGTTTTAATTCCGCGTAGAATTGTTCTTTAGTCATTATTAACCGTTCACACTTTCAGAGAGCCGAAGCTTAACCCGTATAAAATAAGCATTAAACACCCATAGCCACAAGGTTAATCATCTGTAACTTCACAAAACCCTGCTTAATAGCGTCTGTTTACCACGCTTAACCCGTTTGACACCGTTACTCCACCTGGCCTGAACAGATATCGGCATCTATCAAGACAACCTCAGTTTGCTGTGGAATCGCAGACGTTGTCCCAGCTTGAGCTTTTTCGGTAGCTTTTTCTGTTCCGTTGGCTATGCTCATACAGGCGACCTCAACTGGTCTTACCTCCTACCACCTGCTTGAGCAAGGAGTTCCAATGGGCAAAACCGTTGTAAAGATAGGCAGTTTCGAGGTCGATGACGCACATTTAACGTCTGCGTCTGAACATGCCGAAGGAAAAGTCACTCTCGCCATTCCCTGTAAATCTGATCCCGATCTGTGTATGCAACTGGACGGTTGGGATGAACATACCAGCATCCCAGCCATGCTTGATGGCAAACAGTCCTTATTGTACAAACAGCATTACGATCGGCAGGCCGATGCTTGGGTAATGCGGTTGGAATGACCCTACAAGCCAAAAAACGCGCGGTATTCCCATTGGACACCGCGCGTTTTTTTATACCGTATCGATCCCGCTTAAAACTTTTCGATCACCTTAAAGTGCATCAGCACCAGCGTCATATCCGGTGAGAACAGCTCGTACTCTTCAAAAAAGCGTTTATGCTCTTTGCGCCAGTAAGCCAGCGAACGATCGCCCTCACCTTCGGCCATCGCATGGGCTTCACTCACTTGATCATAAGTGCTCATCTCTACGGTGGTCAGCTCGATCGCACAGACCGGCTCATTCTTACCGTCGACCACCACAAAAATGTCGCCAGGTTGTGGGATACCTTCGCCATCCAGACTTGAACAGGTGGCCGTTTTAACACCGTCCAAAACCCGTTTAGCCAAATCATCCGCCTGCTGTACGGTATCACCGAACGCCCAACGTTCTATATCTTCATATTTTGCCGCAAATGCCATAGCGTTACCTTTATCGATTGAGTCACTGATGCACACAGGATAGTACACTTGCGCCTGCCGTATTGCACCGGGCAGGCGGAGCATCGTCCAGCGTTCCAAGCCCCTTTTACGCGATTTTAGGGTAAACCCCTGTGCGTGGCACGCGCCAGCAGGCATACTGTGGTTCAAGATCTACTCAATAGTCGCTGGGCAAACACATGAAGAAGGCAGAGAAAGACCCCGATGACACCTTCAGTGATTTGCTGAAGATCGTGGCTTTTACCGCTATTGCGATCGTCGGCCTGGGCATTGGGTATCTCTGCCTCTAAAAGGATGAGGAAGCGAAATTGCCAACCAAACGTATGCGTGCCAAACATTGGAAAATGTTTGTGGTTCTGGTGTTGATCTGTCTGGCCCTGTTATTACTGCGCTGGGCGGCTATCGCCTTCGGTTAATCAGTTCCCCTGCTGACAGCCTCAGTGGCTCGCTTGGCCGGGCATTTTGCTGTTGGCTCCAGCAATTCCCGTAAGTAAGCGATACGCGCCTCGCCCTGCGGTAACCACAGGCGGCACCAGCGGTTTTGAACTTCTGCCCGCTTGCTGAGCCGATAATACTCTGCCAATTGTTCAACCAATTGCATGATTTCATCCTCCCGTTGTTTGACACCACCAGTATTGAATATAAAAACCAGAAGAAACACTGACGGATTATTCTTTATACTTCCGGTTTTATTTTTTGTTCAACCTCACGGGTGGCGAAGCTGACAAGCAACTGCTACATTGACCAAAAATCACCCAGCCGAGGTTAACGATGAAGTTCTCGGAGCAGGAGATAAAGCCCATATGGGATGAAGTTGCCCGGTTGATTGGCGACAGCGTGATGCAGTTGCGCCATCGCGGCGAGGTTTTATCGGTAGAAACACTGGCCAAACATCTGACACAACAGTTAGCAGCCAGCCATGACGTTGAACGCCGGATCCTGATCGGTGCGGCGATCAGCATGCTGAAAGATGACAAGTGAATCGCCAACCTGATGGCTGGCGATTCGAAGAAAGCCCGAGGTATGCAAGCCCGGCCTCTCTCAGGGCGATACTCTGCACACGAAATCCGTCGACATTAATAGGATTTATCGGGAAATTACGGTTATTAGCATAATTTATGCCATGTAAAAGCGTTTTGTAATGACAATACGCTTTTATAGTTTACTCAGTTTATTATTTACCCGATGAAAAAATGAACGCCCGCAAGTAATGAATTGAAATCATTCTTTTAACTCAAGAATATGCTGAAACACCGTTTTAATAAAAATACCCAGTAAAATTATAGCAATACAATTTACTATATTGCCATATTAATTCGATATCCCCCTTTGCTTTCATATTTTCTTAATTAACTCTCGTCAATGTCTGATTATTAAAATCATCAGGCGGACAGGCGATGTTATGCTATAGTAGCCGCTTGGTTAATAAATAGAGCCGGAACGGTAAAAGCTGAATCCGGTCAGCAGGAATCGCCCCCCGTTTTAGCACGCGACACCGTACAAAACGGGCAGAACATAGCCAATAAGGAAGTAGATATGTCTTCAACTGTTACCCCACAAACTCTCACTCGTTACGGTATTCATCACGCTAGCGAGATCGTTTATAACCCTAGCTATGAACAACTGTTTGCCGAAGAAACCCGCACTGATTTGCCCACATTGGAACGCGGTACGCTGACCCAGTTAGGCGCGGTCAACGTCGATACCGGCGAGTTCACCGGCCGTTCGCCAAAAGACAAATACATCGTGCGTGACGACACTACGCGCGATACCGTCTGGTGGTCCGACAGCGGTACCGGTAAAAACGATAATCAGCCGCTTTCGCCAGAGGTTTGGCAGCATCTGAAAACCCTGGTTGGCAATCAGCTTTCTAATAAGCGCCTGTTTGTCGTGGACGCATTTTGCGGCGCCAACGCCGATACCCGGCTGAAAGTCCGTTTCATTACCGAAGTAGCTTGGCAGGCGCATTTCGTCAAGAATATGTTTATCCGCCCTACGGAGCAGGAGCTACAAAGTTTCGAACCCGACTTTGTGGTGATGAACGGCGCTAAATGCACCAATCCCGATTGGCAACAGCAGGGCATGCATTCAGAAAACTTTGTCGCCTTCAACCTGACCGAACGTATACAGTTGATCGGCGGCACCTGGTACGGCGGTGAAATGAAGAAAGGGTTGTTCTCTATCATGAACTACCTGCTGCCGCTGAAAGGCATCGCTTCCATGCACTGTTCGGCTAACGTGGGTGAGAAAGGCGATGTGGCGATCTTCTTCGGCCTGTCTGGCACCGGCAAAACCACGCTTTCCACCGATCCGAAGCGCCAACTGATTGGCGACGACGAACACGGCTGGGATGACGATGGGGTGTTCAACTTCGAAGGCGGTTGCTACGCCAAAACCATCAAACTTTCTGCCCAGGCCGAGCCAGAGATTTATCAGGCAATCCGCCGCGACGCGCTGTTGGAAAACGTTCAAGTGCTGGCGGATGGCAGTATCGATTTTGACGATGCCAGCAAGACCGAGAATACGCGCGTTTCCTACCCGATTTACCATATCGAGAACATCGTTAAGCCGGTTTCCAAAGCCGGGCACGCCAAGAAAATCATTTTCCTGACGGCGGATGCCTTTGGCGTACTGCCGCCGGTTTCACGCCTGACCGCAGAACAGACCCAATACCACTTCCTCTCTGGTTTCACCGCCAAACTGGCCGGTACCGAGCGGGGCATCACCACGCCTACCCCAACCTTCTCTGCCTGCTTCGGTGCCGCGTTTTTGGCATTGCACCCAACGCAATATGCTTCGGTGCTGGTGAAGCGCATGGAAGCGGCCGGGGCGCAGGCTTATCTGGTGAATACCGGCTGGAACGGCAGCGGCAAGCGTATTTCTATTAAGGATACCCGCGGTATTATCGATGCCATCCTGAGTGGCAAGATCGAACAGACAGAAACCTTCACGCTGCCGATCTTCGATCTGGCCGTACCACTGGCACTGCCTGGCGTGGATCCGTCGATTCTCGATCCGCGTAAAACCTATGCCGATGAATCGCTGTGGCAAGAGAAAGCGCAGGATCTGGCACAGCGCTTTATCGATAACTTCAGCAAATATACCGTGACAGAAGCGGGTAAAAAGCTGGTGAGTGCCGGGCCTAAATTGTAATTCCTCCTAAAGAGTGCACTCTCTTGCACTCTTCTTTGGATGCTTAATATCGGGGTTCTGTATGTTGAACCCCTTTTTATTTCAAAGCCGCTAGCCCCCAGAGAATCCCTTCCACCTGCTGCTGCCGTATTCAATTTTCACCCGTGACGTCGATCGCAAAGTATAAATGTTAACGTTAACTTTTGTGATTAACATCGCAATTAGATAGCGTGATGGCTTTATTTAGCCAAAAGTTAACGTTAACAATAAAGCACTCTCATCCATCAGGGTTTTCCCATGAACCGCGAAACCAAAAAATATTATGTGCTTCTAAGTGGCCTGCTGTTCTTTTTCTTCTTCACCTGGTCATCCAGTTTTTCACTGATTTCCATCTGGCTGAATCAAAAAATTGGCTTGAAAGGCGCTGAAACCGGCCTGATCTTCTCAGCCATCTCGCTAGTCGCCCTGTGCGCTCAGCCGCTGTACGGTTTTATTCAGGACAAACTCGGGCTACGCAAGCATCTGCTGCAATTTCTCGGCGTGATGTTACTGCTCACCGGGCCGTTCTTTATCTACGTCTATGCACCGCTGCTAAAAACCAATTTACTGCTTGGTGCACTGGTAGGTGGCATGTTTATCGGCGCCACCTTTTTCGCCGGGATCGGTGCACTGGAGTCCTACACCGAACGCGTCAGCCGTATTATCGGCTTTGAGTTTGGCCGCGCCCGCATGTGGGGTTCGCTCGGCTGGGCCTGTGCCACCTTCTTTGCCGGGTTTATCTTTAACATCAACCCCAACATCAATTTCTGGCTGGCTTCCGCCTCTGCCATAATATTCCTGCTGTTGCTGAGCCAGATACGCGAGTTGAAACCCAATGCCCTGTCTGGCTTGGAGTTCGGTAAGCCGGAGAACCTGAAGCTACAGGATGCGCTGGCTTTGCTGCGCCTGCCGAGCTTTTGGGCGTTGGTGGTATTTGTGCTCGGCATCAGCGTTTACAACGTGTTTGATCAGCAGTTCTCCGTATATTTTGCCTCGCAGTTCCCAACCTCGCAGCAAGGCAATGAGATGTACGGGTTCCTCAACTCCCTGCAAGTATTCCTCGAAGCCGGTGGGATGTTCCTGGCACCGTTGCTGGTGAACCGCATCGGTGCCAAGCAAGGGTTGTTGCTGGCCGGTGGCCTGATGGCGTTGCGTATGCTTGGTTCCGGCCTGGCAAGCGGTGCGCTGATGATTTCCGCTATGAAACTGCTGCACGCCGTTGAGTTGCCAATCCTGCTGATTGCCATTTTCAAATACATCGCCACCCGCTTCGATAGCCGCCTATCCTCCACCCTGTATCTGGTGGGTTTCCAGTTCGTTACCCAGGTGATGGCCAGCTTCTTGTCGCCGCTGGCTGGCTACGGCTACGACCACATCGGCTTTGCCCCCACCTACCTGCTGATGGGCTTTGCCGTCGCCAGTACCACTCTCATTTCCTGCTTCCTGCTGCGCGCTGAGCAGGCAAACCAAGTACCCCAATTTCAACCTGTAATTAAATCAAGCGAGTCGATTCAATGAAAAAAGCCTTAGCTCAAGCCGATCACGCGATTGAGGCTCTGCGCGCACAGCGCCGGGACGATTACTACCCACGCTTCCACCTGGCCGCACAGGCTGGCTGGATCAACGATCCCAACGGACTGATCTGCATTAACGGGGTTTATCATGCGTTTTACCAACATCACCCTTACGATGAAAACTGGGGCCCTATGCACTGGGCACACGCTACCAGCAGCGATCTGGTGCACTGGCAGTATCAGCCTATCGCACTAGCTCCGGGCGATGACTACGATCGGGACGGTTGTTTCTCCGGCTGTGCGGTTGACGATCATGGCGTACTGACGCTGATCTATACCGGCCACGTCTGGCTGGGCAAAACCGGCGACGACGACCAGGTGCGCGAAGTGCAATGCCTGGCCACCAGCCACGACGGCGTGAACTTTGTTAAACAGGGGCCAGTGTTGGTTCCGCCGGCAAGTATTCAGCACTTCCGCGATCCCAAAGTGTGGCGCGAAGCGGGCAGTTGGTGGATGGTGATCGGTGCTAAAGAGAACAACCTCGGCCAGGCCCGGCTATATCGTTCTTCCGACCTGCGTGACTGGCAGTTCGAACGCGTTCTCGCTCAGGCGCAAAATGCGGCCCAGGGCTATATGTGGGAATGCCCGGACTTCTTCCCGCTGGGTGAACGGCAGGTATTGCTGTTCTCGCCGCAGGGGTTGGTTGCGCAAGGTTACCGCAACCGTAACCGTTTCCAGAGTGGTTACCTGCTAGGCAACTGGCAGCCGGGGCAGGATTTTACCGTCACCCAGCCTTTCTGTGAACTGGATGCCGGGCATGATTTCTATGCGCCGCAGACCTTCACCGCCGCCGATGGCCGCCGTATGCTGTTTGCCTGGATGGATATGTGGGAATCCGCCATGCCCAGTAAAGCGCATGGTTGGGCCGGGGCATTAACCTTGCCGCGCGAACTGACGCTGGACGCTCAGGGTAAAGTGCTGATGAACCCAGCCCGAGAACTGGCTGCATTGCGCACTGAACCGCAACGCTTGGGTGCTCTACAGTGCCACAACCAGCAACAGTTGTTGGGTAGCAACCTGCATGAACTGCTGCTGATTGTGGATATCAACGCCAGCGAGGCGGAACGCTATGGTATGGCCGTGGGCAAAGCCGCTCGCGTATATGTTGATAATCAGGCCCGTCGCTTGGTTTTAGAGCGCTTTAGCCCTGAACCTGGCCTGTGCGGTTGCCGCAGCGTGCCGTTGCCGGAAGGCGATACGCTGACATTGCGGATTTTTGTTGACCAGTCTTCACTAGAAGTGTTTGTCAATCAGGGAGAAGCCTGCCTGACCAGCCGTATTTACCCTACGGATGGCGATCGTCATCTCAGCCTGTTCGCTGAAGCGGGCAGCGCGCAGTTTGCTGGCGTGCAGGCATGGCAACTGGCCACCATTTGGCGGTAAAACCTCACCTGCTCCTGCCTGGCAGGAGCAGGTTGTTACATCGAATCGCGCATCAGCAACGGGCAGGCAACCCGCACCGTTTCCTTGTGCGTAAGCTGATTAATCAGATGCAACGCTGCCTGACGCCCCAACTCATAATGCGGTAACTGCACGGTGGTTAACGGCGGTTGGAACAGCTCGCCAATCCCCACCATATTGTCGTAACCCAAGACTGCCACCTGCTCAGGAATTTTCCAACCTTGAGCCAGTAAGGTTTGATAGACCATAAACGCCACACGATCGTTACCACACACCACCGCATCACAATCCTGCACGCCTGGGGAGAAATGCCTGGCTACAATCGTGACAACGTCACGGTAATGTTCATCCCCACCGCTGAGATCCAAGTGATATTGACGCAGTTGCCCCACATCGCCACCGGCTTCGCGCCAAGCGCGCTCTAATCCACGCCGCCGCAGCCCGGCCGCTAAGGTATTTTCCGGCAGTTGAATGCACAATGGCGCACGATAGCCACGAGCGATCAACGCCCGCATGGCATCGTACTGGCCTTGTTCATCATCGGGAATATAGCTGGCGACCGAACTTTCTGGGCTAATGCAGTTGGCCAGTACCAGTTGTTGGTCCAGCAATTTAGCCGGAATGGTGACCTGACGCAGCCCCATAGTGGTAAAGATCACGCCGTCTGGCCGGTGCGCCAGCAGCAGATCGACCATCTGTTCGGCATTATCGTCGGCAAACAGGTTGACCACAAAACTGTTCCAACCCTGTTCACGGGCGGTTTTTTCAATCGAGAGGATCATGTCAACCGAGAACGGTGTGGTTGCCGTATCGAGCGCCAGCACGCCAAGGGTTTTCACCCGGCGACTGTCACCACGAATACGCCGTGCTGCAAGATCCGGCACGTAATCCAGTTGATCAATCGCCTGCTTTACGCGCTGGTAGGTATCCGGCCGAAGTTTGCCGGGTTCGTTAATGGCGCGGGACACCGTCATCAACGATACGCCAGCGAGTTTAGCAACATCTTTCAGCGAGGCCATGCGCCCTTCTCTGTCTGGGATAGAAAGTCTGATAATCCCATAACTTAGCCACAGACTCTAGCGGGCAGTAATATCCGCCCACAGTGCAATCGCCCCTTCTCGTGGCGAAAAGCGCAGCGATCGCTGTTGCTGTTGCCACCAGCAGCCCTGACGTTGGCTCAATGGACTGCCATCCTCCAGTTGCCACTCGCCCTGCAACACATACAACACGCCAGCATGTGATGCTGGGGCAATCACCTCAGTCGTGATGCGCCTAACGTTGGCGTTACAGCGCCCGCGCCGCGTCATAATGTTGAAATCCTGGCTGCTACCGCCGAGCAAAAATGCCTCCAGCGCCACATCACCGGAAAAGGCAAACGGCTCCCCCAGATGCTGCAAACGATGGTCGATCAGGCCCGCGCTGTACAGATGTACGCCATCGCCTTCCAGCAGAGTGATTGAGCGATCGATACCGTTAAAGGCCGAGAACGGGCCATCTTGCGCGATAGTGGCAATGCTGGCGCGCCAGTCAAAATCGGCATTGCCCGGCGGTTGGCTGGTGATCTCGCGGGTTTCGCCGCCGCCGTTGCGCCATGGGCTAACCGGCAGACTGGCAAAATCGAAACGGTTCAGGCTCATCATGCCTCCTGTTGGAAAGTTTTCAGCACTTGCAGAAACTCGGCGCTGCTCTGCTGTTGCAGCGCATGACGCCCCTGCTCAATCACCTGACGGCCCGCCACAAATACGTCGCGGATCTGCTCTTTGCCCCCGGCGAACAGCCAGCGGCTGAGGATGGATTCATCCGGTGCCGCAGCCAGATAGGGATCGTCACCGTCCAGCACCAGCCAATCTGCACGGTAACCCACCGCCAGTTGACCGATCGCCGTACCGCAGGCCTGTGCGCCGCCCTGTAATGCCTGCTGGTAAAGCACATCGGCCACCGCAGGTTGTTCCGGCGTGGTCAGGCGATTGCGGCGCTGATCGCGCAGCCGCTGGCCATATTCAAACCAACGCAACTCTTCCACCACGTTCAATGAAACATGGCTGTCCGAACCAATCCCCCAGCGCCCTTGATGATGCAGATAGCTATCGCCGGGGAAGATGCCGTCACCCAAGTTGGCTTCGGTGGTTAAACACAGCCCGGCGACCGCTTGACTGCGCGCCAGTTGTTCCAGTTCCTCACGATCCAGATGGGTGGCATGCACCAAACACCAGCGGCTTTCCACCGGTAGATGCTCATACAACCAGGCCACCGGGCGTTGGCCGCTCCATGCCAGGCAGTCGTTAACCTCTTTTTGCTGTTCCGCAATATGGATATGCACCGGTAAGGCAGAGTCCGATGCGGCCAAAACCTGCTGCATCTGGCTAAGCTCCACCGCCCGCAGCGAATGGAAGCACAAGCCATGATTCTGTAACGGCTGCCCAGCCAGTTGGCGAGCGATGGTCTGCTGCTGCGCCAGATAGCTCTCCACATCCTGAATGAAGCGTTTTTGCCCCGCTTGCGCTGGCTGAGCACCAAAACCGGCATAGCTGTAGAGCACCGGCAGCAGCGTCATACCAATCCCCGCCTGCTGCGCGGCCTGGCTAAGGCGGCCAGTCATCTCGCCGCGATCGGCATAAGGTTTACCGTCTGGGGCATGGTGTAAATAATGAAACTCTGCGACCTGGGTATAGCCGCCCTTGAGCATTTCGATATACAGTTGACGGGCAATCACCTCAACCTGCTCTGGGGTTAAGCGCTGCACCAGCCGATACATCAGATCGCGCCAGGTCCAGAAACTGTCTTGCGGATTGCCTGCCACCTCTGCCAAGCCCGCCATCGCGCGCTGGAAAGCATGGGAATGCAGGTTTGGCATGCCCGGCACCACATCACCGTGCAAGCGCAGACAATCGGTAGATTCGGCATTCGGAGTAACCTGGGTCAGTTGGCCGTGCGCATCGACATCGAGCCGCACGTTGTGAGCCCAACCGGACGGGAGCAGTGCGCGAGAAGCAAAATAAGCAGGCATAGCAGTATTCCAAAGTAGGTGTAACAGCTAAGAAAGCGCGGCAGGCGCATAGGTTAAAATTTTGTGAACCAATTTCACTCATCGGGTGAATTGGCCCTACTTGTATATACATATACATATGCCAACATCAACAGTAAACTGATGTTATTATTTTTTTATTTGACGAGGTTAACGTCGTGGTAGATCAACAGATCATGCTGCAACTGGCTGCAGCAATGAGCGATACGCCCGCCCCGATCTATCAACGGGTCAAACAGGCGATAGTGAGCCAAATCCGCGCGGGCCACTGGCAACCACACCAGCGCGTACCCTCTGAAAGCGAACTGGTGGCCGAGCTTGGCGTCAGCCGCATGACCATCAACCGCGCCTTACGCGAACTGACCAGCGAAGGCTTTCTGATCCGCATGCAGGGGGTTGGCACTTTTGTCGCCGAAGCCAAAGCGCACACTGCCTTGCTGGAAGTACACAATATTGCCGACGAGATTGCCGCGCGCGGCCATCGCCACAGCAGCAAGATCCTGGAGCTTAAGGCTCGCCCGGCCAGTGACGAAGAGGCAGCAGCGCTCGGCATTCAACCCGGCCAGCCCCTGTTTTATTCGCAGATCGTTCATTACGAGAATGACATCCCGGTGCAGATAGAAGATCGCTGCGTTAACCCGCTGGTCGCACCGGATTACATGAAGCAGGATTTCGATCAGGTCACGCCCTATATCTATCTCATGCAATCAGCGCCGCTGACCGCCGGTGAGCACATCGTGGAAGCCGTGGTGCCCACGCAACACGAGCGTGAGCTGTTGCAATTAGAAGCTCATGAACCGGGCCTGTTGATCCACCGCCGTACCTGGTCAGGAAAGACGGTGGTGACCTCCGCCCGTTTGCTGTATCCGGGCAGCCGCTACCAGCTGTTTGGCCGCTTTACCAATCAGGTCTGAATTCCACCGGGGCAAACGCTGCCCCGTGCTTCATCACATTCTCATAACAAATTCTTATCCCCTCTCTTGTAGCATCTCGACGAATGCGTTAGCTTGGTTTTAATTGTATATACAACCATGTGGGAGCAGGAACACCATGACGTCTGAGATCCACTGCGACAACCTGTGGCACGGTGCAGATATTGTCACCATGCGCGACGGCAAATATCACATTATCAGCAATGGCGCGATCGCCGTGCGCGACGGCAAGATTGTCTGGATAGGCGAAGAGGCCACCATGCCAGTATTGGCAGCGGCTAAAACGGTGCGTTTCGACGGCGGGATCATTACCCCCGGCCTGATCGACTGCCACACGCATCTGGTCTTTGGCGGCAACCGCAGCGCTGAATTCGAACAGCGTTTAAACGGCATCAGCTATGCCGAGATCGCCGCACAAGGCGGTGGCATTATCTCCACGGTAAAAGCCACGCGCGACGCTGAAGAAGCACAGTTATTAGAGCAGGCCCTGTTTCGCCTGCGGCCGCTGCTGGCAGAGGGCGTCACCTGTGTAGAGATCAAATCCGGCTATGGTTTAACGCCGCACAGCGAGCTGAAAATGCTGCGCGTGGCGCGCCAGCTAGGCGAGTTGTTACCGGTTGAAGTGAAAACCACCTGCCTGGCGGCACACGCACTGCCACCGGAATACGCCGGGCGGGCTGACGACTACATCGATCTGGTCTGCCACACCATCATCCCAGAAGCGGCGGCGGCAGGTTTGGCGGATGCGGTGGATGCCTTCTGCGAACATCTGGCGTTTTCTCCAGCACAGGTCGAGCGGGTGTTTCACGCCGCAGAACAAGCCGGGTTGCCGGTCAAACTGCACGCCGAGCAGCTTTCTGCTCTCGGTGGCAGCGCACTGGCGGCACGCCATCATGCCCTTTCTGCCGATCATCTTGAATACGCCACCGCAGAAGACGCCGCCGCCATGGCCGCCTCTGGCACCGTAGCTGTGCTGCTGCCAGGGGCTTACTACATGCTGCGTGAAACCCAATGCCCGCCGGTTGAGCTGTTCCGCAAACACGGCGTGGCGATAGCCATCGCCAGCGATGCCAACCCCGGCACTTCGCCAGCGCTGTCGCTGCGCTTGATGATCAACATGGCCTGTACGCTGTTCCGCCTGACACCGGAAGAGGCGCTGGCCGGCGTGACGCTGCATGCCGCCAAAGCGCTGGGCTTGCAGGCCAGCCATGGCTCACTGGAGACCGGCAAGGTGGCAGACTTTGTTCACTGGCCGCTGGCACGCCCGGCAGAACTGGCTTACTGGTTGGGCGGCCAACTGCCCTGCACGGTGATTTTCCGAGGAGAAGTACGTCAATGATTTGCGATCCCTTTGAGTTCCACAGCGGTAACCTGCCGCTGTTGATTAGCATTCCCCATGCCGGTACCAAACTGACTCCGGCGGTTGAACGCGGCTTGAGCGATGATGCGCGGCCACTGCCGGACACCGATTGGCATATTCCACTGCTGTATGATTTTGCCCGTAAGATGGGTGCCAGTATGTTGGTCGGTAACTATTCACGCTTTGTGATCGATCTTAACCGCCCCGCAGACGATAAACCGCTGTACACCACCGCCACCACCGGCCTGTTCCCTGACGTGCTGTTCGATGGCCGCCCGAGTTTTCTACCGGACCTGGCCCCGAGCGATGAAGAACGTGCGGGCTACTTGCAGAACGTTTGGCAGCCCTATCACCAGCAGTTGCAGAACGAGCTGGCGCGGCTGAAAGCCCAGCACGGCTATGCGCTGCTGTTTGATGCACACTCCATTGCTTCGGTGATCCCGCGGCTGTTCGACGGCAAACTGCCGGATCTCAACCTGGGAACCAACAGCGGTGCCAGTTGCGCCCCTGCGATGAGCGGTCGGTTGGTTACCTGTTGTGAACAACAGCAGCAATTCACCCACGTGCTCAACGGGCGCTTCAAGGGCGGTTACATCACCCGCGCTTATGGCCAGCCGCAGGAAAACCAACATGCGGTGCAACTGGAGCTGGCGCAGGTGAATTACATGTCAGAACAGTATCCATTTGCGTTTGACGCACCGCGCGCCGCACCGTTACAGCATCTGCTGCAACAGATGATTGAAAGTATGCTGGCCTGGGGCGAACAGCAGGCTTAACCTTTCAGCTTCGGCGTACCTGATACGCCGAAGCGTTCCCCCCGATTCCCTCCCGAATGTCATCCATTGCCAGCCGCCTGATCTTGTTTCCGAATCTGTTGTTATCACTGCGATTTGCGTACTGCATCGCAATTTTGATGGAAAGATAACCAGCGAATCTGCACAGCGCACAAAACAGCGGCCTGCACATTTTGCCGTGCGCGACAATCTGGCGAAAACCCGGCCATGCTTCAGCCCAGACTCAAGCCGCTGTATCCAGATACCTGAAGCCGAACGGGAACAACCATCAGTTCTGGAGGCAACTATGTTTGACACCCCGCTAAATTGGCGCGCTGCGCAGGCAATGGCCGTCGGGCTGTTGACCGACTGGCAAACGGCGGGCGAGCCCGGTGGGGCAATTACCCTGTTTGACAGCACAAAAAACCAGGCAGTGGTCTGTGCAGGATTGGCCGATCTGGCCCGCAATGAACCTTTCACTGCCGACAGCGTAGTGCGCTATGCCTCTATCACTAAACATATTTTTGCCGCACTGGCGCTCAATGCAACCGATAACGCCATCCACCTTGGCGATCGATTAGGCGATCTGCTGCCTGAACTGGGTGAACAGTTGGCAAACGTGACCGTCGGCCAGGCGCTGGATATGACCAGCGGCCTGCCGGACGTGCGCGAAACATTGGGCCTGCTTGGGATCTCCGTCAATACCGTCAGTGATGCACAGCCGGTGCTGGAATTTATCCGCAGCCTAGGGCGACTCAACTACCCGGCGGGTAGCGAAGTCGCCTACACCAACACCGGTTACCGCTTAGTGGAAGCGGCGTTAAACGCCAAGGGCTATGATTTCAACGCTTTAGTGCAGCAGCATCTGGCGCGCCCGCTTGACGTTCAGCTACAGGCTCCAGAAAGCTGGTTCGATGTGGTGCCAGGATTGGTACCCGGCTATTGGCACGCCGCGCAAGGTTGGCAACAAACCAGCAGTGGGCTGCATCTTTCAGCTTCCGGCAGCCTGACCGGCAGTGCCAACGCCCTCACCCGCTGGCTGCAATCTTTGCTGGCAGACAGCGGCCCCGGTAAAGGCGTACTGGCGCAACTTAGCGCGCCACGCAGGCTCAGCCAGGGCCCAGCCAGCCGCTATGGGCTTGGGCTGGCACAAACGCCCCTTGGTCGCCATACCCTGTTCGGCCACGGGGGTTCCCTCGCCGGTTATAAAAGCTACTTTTTGTTAGCCCCTGAACGGCAAGCCGGTGCCTTGTTGGTGGCCAACCGCGAAGACTGCGACAGTTTTAGCATGATTTTGCAGGTCATGGCCGCGCTGTTAGGTGAAGCCTTGCCCGAACGCAGTACCGCGATCCCCGATGGGATCTACGCCACTATCGCCGAGCCTTACTGGCTGGAAGTGAAAGACGGTAACGTTGCCTACCTGGGGACCAGCGAACCGCTTTATCAAAGCGCCGACGGCTATGCCGTGTCGCTGTCTGCCCATCTACCGATGCGCCTGAAATGGACCGGGGAAGCGGTCGAGGGGGAAGTTGGCCATCTGGAACACAGTTTCTTGCCGGTGACCACCGACCTCGGTTGCCTGAAGCAGGTACAGGGCATCTGGTATCACCCGCAATACCGCACCGCCTTCGAGATCCGTGGCAACAAAATCCACATTGGTGTTGGCCCCGCCGCACAAGTTGGTACTCTGAGTTCTCTCGGTAACGGGCGGATGCTGGTTGAAAGCCAAGACGGCCCATGGCTCAAACGTTTTTGTCTCTATTTTCGCGGCTACAGTGTGGACTTGATCGCCAATCGCAGCCGAATCTTAACGTTCAAACGTGACGTAACCATGCACGCTTAACGTTGTCTCAGGCTCCGATATCGACCCGTCGGCACAGCACATCATATTCACTGTGGTTATTCATACCAAAATGCTGAAAATTTGTTCACACATAAAACTATTCATAAAAACCGAATAAAATTCGCATATTTTTCTTGCGACAAAATAGGCCATCCAGTAATTTGTGTGGGTCACAAAAAAGAGTTAGTGTGCTCTTTTTCGTTGCACCTCAAAATACTATTTAATGTCATCAGAAAGTGGTGATACTTATTATTTCCCGCCTTCCCGTGCGGGATTTCTTTTTGTAGGTTACTGTTATTTTTCGTGCTCTTTCTTGAGCTTTTATTAGTGATAAACTAAATTTCAGTACTCACAAACCTTAACCTCCCGCGGTGGCCAGGCTGGCAACGGGTGGGCGTTCAGGAGTTACAGCTATGCAAATGACCCTTATGGAATACATCACGCAATACTTCAATGGCGATCTCTATCGCTATGCCCGGTATGAAGGTGTGAGCCGTGAGCAAATTCTCAAATGGATAAATAACGAATGTTATGTCGTCAAAGGGAAATTGGTCATACCGGTTAAGCATTTGCCCGGTTGAGTCAACATTGTAACGGAGACAAAAAAACCCCGTTTGAACGGGGTTTTTTGCTATTAGATACCACGGAAAATCAGAAGTTATAACCGACAACCGCGTAATAACCCCAACCGGTAGACTTGATTGGGCCTTGCGGTGTACCGATATCAACCCCATCCTGCCATTGACCACCGTTATGGAAGTAACGGGCAACGAACGAGTAGTGCCAGTGATCGTAGTTCAGCGCCAACACATGGCTGGAAGCAATGGAATTGCTGGTGCGAGCTTGGCGGCCATTAACGGTGAAATCGTTCTTACCTAGATCGGAACCAAAATCAAAGTTAGTGAAACCAATATAGTTCAGGTTGCCGCCCCACATCTGAGTCAACGGCACAAAGTATTTCACTTTGAAACGGTAGCCATCCCAACTGTCTTCATTCGCCGCACCGTAGTTCTGCCACTGATATTTGGCATAAATGTTCATCGACAGGCTGATTGGCAAACCCGTGTCGATGTCAGTCCCTAGCCCCATATACCAAGTGCTCTGGCGCGATGCGTTGTTGCGACCCATGTCGTAGATATAGTTGTTGGCGAAATACCACTCTTTAAATGGCCCAAAGCTCAGATCGGCACCGGTCAGTTTGTCGATCGAGAAACGCGGTTCGATCTCCATAAACAGCGGTGAGCCGTTATCCCAAATACCCCGGTTTGGCGTATTGCCCGTACCAAAGAATTTCGGCACATCCACGTAGCCATAAAAATCCAGCCAATCCTTCTTGGTGTAGGCTTCGTACTCCAGATACACGTCATTGTTCAGTTGTGGCCCGAAGCGGGTGTGGTAGCTACCTACCACATTGACACTCTGGTGCCACCAATCTGAAACGAACTGGCTATCTTTGCTATCCGCCATTGATGATGTGCTGTAAGACGCAGTGAGAAGCACACCTGCTGCGAGAGCGATTTTTTTCATTTTATTACCACATGCTTAAAGGGCCATTGGCGGCCCGTTAGAAAGATGACGATGAGTCTGGTGTAACGAACGGTTAATCCGACGCGCGCATTATAGAAACCAGCGGGTGCAAGAATCTGTGATCCAGTGAGACATTTTACGATGAGGTAATCGATTGCGTTCTCATTTTTTGAATTATTTTTCATTTACATTCATATTCAATGTGATACCCATCATTAAAAAAGGGTTTTAGCACGGAATCTGTACCCTTTATCTACGGCCCGTGGGATTAGCCGGATTCAGAATAATGGCGTAAAAAAGCCGACTATGAGTGTCGGCTTTAACTCGAGGGGTGGCACTGTGCAAAACGGTGAACTAGCGCACTCCGGGAAGCGCCTTGGCAATATTCTCCTGGCGGAATACCACTTCATCCCCCCGGGCAATTTCCCAACGGGCGACCGGAATGTCGGTCTTGGGTGCCGCAACCACTACGGAACCATAAATCAGCTTATCGTCACGGCGCAGAATAACCACATCCAATTGATATTCGTGCAGTAAGTTAGCGGTGGTCAAGCGCACAATGTCGCCGGTACTGAAGCTATGCCCGTCAAGCGCAGGTTGCTGAATAAACTGAATATCATTTCTCATTTTTCACGTTCCTTCAGGCAGAACAGTTAATTTGAGATTAGCTTAAATCCATCACTTCGCGAATCACCAAGGTTAACCTGCGCGCGTGGCCCGCCAGCAAATCAACGAACCGGCAGTGACCATGGCCACTCCCTGCCAGAAGTTAATGGTCAGCGACGTGCTGAGAACCACGGCGGCAAATACCGCCGACAGCACCGGCGTAAAATAAGAAACCGTGGCCAGCAAGGTCATGTTGCCATGCAAGATCCCGACATTCCATGCCGCATAGCCAGCCCCCATGGCGATCCCGGCAGACAGCAATGCCACGCTAACCGGCAGGCTGAAATGCATGCCGCTTTCATTACTGAACGGATATTGCAGCCACAGGGCCAGCGCGGTCAGCGTAATAAACAGCACCACCGCGTTTTTGCCCTGGGCGAGCCTCTTGGTGACGTTGCAATAGACCGCCCAGATCACCGCACCGCTGAACGCCAGCCCATAGCTCAGGGGATTAGTGCGCACATTGACCAGCATTTGCGCCGGGGACCATCCCCCATCGCCGCTCATGATCCAACCGATGCCAAACAGCGACAGCAGCAGCCCAGGGATCACCCACCATGTAGCCTTCTGGCCATTGAACAGGATCGCCATCAACACGGTAAAACAGGGCCACAGATAGTTGATCATCCCCACTTCAATCGCCTGCATGCGGTTACTGGCATAACCCAGGGACAGAGAAAGACAAATCTCGTAGGCCACAAACAGCAGGCTGCCAATAATCAGGTAAGAACGAGGGAAATCACGCAGCTTCGGGATACCCATCACGATCAGCAAAAACAACGTGCTCACACTGTAGATCATCGCCGCACCGCCTACCGGCCCCAAGCCTTCGCTGACGCTGCGGATCAGGCCGACCACGCTGCTCCACAACACAATCGCCAGCAGGCCAAACAGAGTTGCTTTATGGGATACGGATAAGGCAGGCATCAAGGTAGGATCCAATCATCGATTTTTTAGGATTTTCACTCTACTGGCCTGAAAGGCAAAAAGAAAGGCGGGATCACCCGCCTTGCAAGATTACTGCTGTGGCTGCCGCTCAAACTGTGGCGGCGGCTGGCGGAAACGACGGGTGAGGTACACCAAGTAGGCAAACCCCAGCGCCGCCCAGATCAGCCCCATGGTAAGCGAGCTTTTCTCCAGGTTCAGCCACAGAACGCTGACGGTCAGTGCCCCCACCAGCGGCAGGATCAGGAAGTGGAAACGATCCTTCCAGGTTTTATTGCGCCCTTGACGGATAAAGAAGTGGCTGATCACCGAAAGGTTAACGAAGGTAAACGCCACCAGCGCACCAAAGTTGATCAACGCGGTAGCAGTGACCAAGTCAAAGGACAGCGCAGACAGCGCCACCAGCCCGACCATCAGCACGTTAAGCGCGGGCGTGCGCCATTTCGGATGCACATAGCCGAAGAATTTTTCCGGGAACACGTTATCGCGCCCCATCACATACAGCAGCCGTGAAACGCTGGCATGAGAAGCCAAACCGGAGGCCAGCGTATTAATAAAGGTGGTGCAGAGGAAAATCGCCTGGAACAGTTTCCCACCCACATACAGCGCAATTTCTGGCAGCGCCGCATCGGGCTCTTTAAAACGCTCTATATTGGGGAAAAACAGCTGAATAAAGAAGGACACGCTGATGAAAATCACCCCGCCGTATAAGGCGGTGAGGAAGATTGCCTTGGGGATCACCCTGGCAGCATCCGGCGTTTCTTCGCTCAACGTCGTAACGGCATCAAAGCCCAGAAACGAGAAACAGAGAATGGTCGCACCGGTGATAATCGGCACCAAATGGGCATTTTCACTGACGAAAGGTTGCAGGCTCCAGACCGTGCCCACCCCTTCGCCATTATGCAGGCCATGCACCACCAGGAAGATAAATACTACAATAATCGCCACCTGAGCCAGCACAAACAGCGTGTTGAAGTTGGCAACCACATTGACGCTTTTCAGGTTGATCGCCGTCATGATAATCACAAAACCCACTACCCAGATCCATGGAGGCACTTCGGGGAACAGCGCGGTGAGGTAAATCTTCGCCAGCAGCGTATTGATCATCGGCAGGAACAGATAATCCAGCAACGACGACCAACCGACCAGAAACCCAACGTGCGGGTTAATCGCTTTTTGCGCGTAGGTATAGGCAGAACCCGAGGTGGGAAACTGGCGCACCAGTTTCCCATAACTGATGGCGGTAAACAGTACCCCCGCCAGCGCCAGCAGATAGGAGGCCGGAACGTGGCCGTCCGTTACGCCAGAAACAATGCCGAAAGTGTCAAACACCGTCATCGGCGTCAGGTATGCCAGGCCCATCATTACCACTTGCCACAGTTTTAATGTTTTACGCAGTTGCGGTTTGCCCGCGCCATTACGGTCGATGGCACTTATCGTCATGGGTTATTCCTCGCCGGCGTCCTGTACGCCAAGTTGGAAGAAAATAGTCACCGCTGCGCACGGCTTCGCCGGGCCACAGGGAACCCGCGGGAATACGCCGGGCGCGCGGTGGGATCAGGCTGAACGCCTCAGGCGTTTTTCAGCATCCACTCGATTTCGGTTTCGGTGATCAGTCGTTCAAACTGCACCAGTTCATCGGTCTTGCAGGCCAGATAGACATGGCTGAATCTCTCCCCCAGCAGCGCATTCAGCACCGGCTGGTGTTCGAATTCATACAACGCATCGCTCTGGCGAATGGGGAACGGTAAACCTTCCTGCTCTAATCCGTTACCGGTCACAGGTTCAAGCAGCGGTAATGAGGTGTCGAGGCCGTACACCATCCCGGCCAATATCGCGGCCATCACCAGATAAGGGTTGGCATCAGCCCCCGCCACGCGGTACTCCACGCGATGGCTGTCGCGATCGCCGCAAGGAATGCGTAGTGCAACGGTGCGGTTGTTGTGACCCCAAGAAGCCTGCGTCGGCACATACATGCCGGGTTGGAAACGGCGGTAGGCATTCACATTGGGTGCCAGCAGCGCCATAGACGCAGGCATCAGGGCGATCATCCCCGCCAGCACCTGTTTTAGCAGCCCGGAGTCTTCACCATCGTCGTCGGCAAACACGTTGTTGCCTTGATTGTCCAGCATGCTGATATGCACATGCATACCGCTGCCCGCGTGCTCTTCATAAGGCTTGGCCATAAAGGTGGCCTGGATGTTGTGCTTCTCTGCCACCATGCGCACCAGGCGTTTCAGCGCCAGCGCGTGATCGCAAGCCAACAGCACATCGTTGGTGTGATGCAAGTTAATCTCGAACTGGCCGGGGGAAGCTTCTGCTACCGCGCCGTCTGCCGGGATCCCTTGCAAACGTGCCAGTTCATCAATCTCACTCAGCACATCGGCAAAGTGATTGAGGTTATCGACCGAATACACCTGGCTTTGCGTGTTGCGCTCCTGAGTGCCGGGCGCGCATGGCGGTTGCAGGTAACCTTCTGAATCGCGTTGGCGATCGATGAGATAGAACTCCAACTCTACCGCTACTACGGGGGATAACCCGCGCTGACGCAAACGCTGCCACAGCTGGTTCAGCACATTACGCGGTTCAACGTCAAAGGGAGTACCATCTTCATCCAGCATGGTGAGCAGTACCTGCCCGATATATTCCGGATCGGCCGCCGACGGCATCAGGGTGCCAGCGACCGGGACACAGATGTGATCCGGCTCACCCAGCTCTTGCCCTAACCCGGCCTCTTCCACCACGTTGCCCAGAATGTCCATTGCAAACACCGAGGCCGGGAAGTAACAGCCTTTCTCCAATTTGCCCAAGCCAGCAACCGGGATACGTTTACCACGGAAGCTGCCGTTGAGATCGGTCAGTAAAACATCGATATGCTGGGTTAACGGATAACGTTCCAGATACTTCTTCACTTCGCGCTGGAACGCGCTACTTCGCCTTTCTTCATTGTGCTGCACAAAGTTTTCCACTTCTACGATGTTGGTTTGCATGATTCACCCGTCGTTGTGTTTGGTCTGTGGTTCTCACACTTATTGCTTTCGATGTTTATTGACCATCTTGCTCAATATAATGTCCACCAATGAAACATAGATGCAACAAAATTGTTTTGCAAGTGTTACTTTTGGTTTGAATATTGGCCACTCCGCTGCTAGATTTAGTCAATATTGAACAAAAAAGGCGATATTTTGGCATAACGGTCATAATTTCGAACACATCAAGGGGATAGTATGGGCAATATATTTAACAGACCAATCATCGGCGTTGTGATGTGCAGGTATAGGTTAAACCAACACCTCACACAGACCTTGCAAGAAAAGTACCTGAATGCGGTTTTGGCCGCCGGCGGGTTACCTGTCGCCTTGCCACACGCGCTGGCAGAGCCGGATATGCTGGAAGAATTACTGCCACACCTCGACGGCATCCTGCTGCCGGGCAGCCCCAGTAATGTGCAGCCGCACCTTTATGGTGAAAACGGCGATGAGCCTGACGCCGATCCTGGGCGAGATGAATTGAGCCTGGCGCTGCTCCGCCTGGCGCTCAACAGGCGCATTCCCCTTTTCGCCATTTGCCGCGGTATGCAGGAAATGGTGGTCGCCACCCAAGGCACCCTGCATCGCCGCCTGTATGAATTACCTGAACTGCTTGAGCACCGGGAAGATCACGATCTGCCGCTGGAACAGCAATATGCTCCCGCGCATGAGGTGATTGTTCAGGATGGTGGCTTGCTGGCGCAGTTGCTGCCGGATTGCAACAAATTCTGGGTGAACTCACTGCACGGCCAAGGGGCTAAAACGCTCGGCCCCAGCGTGCGCATTGAGGCGCATGCCGCCGATGGGCTGGTGGAAGCCATCAGCATCCGCGATCAGCCGTTTGCGCTGGGCGTGCAGTGGCACCCGGAATGGAACAGTGATGAATATGCGCTATCCCGCCTGCTATTTGATGGATTCATTACCGCTTGCCAGAATTATCAGAAGGAAAAACGCCTATGAGCGATGTCAGCTTGGCACCGGGGAAACGCTTGTCGCAGATCCGCCAGCAATTAGGCTTGTCGCAGCGCCGGGTTGCCGAACTGTCTGGATTAACGCACAGCGCTATCAGCACCATTGAACAGGACAAAGTCAGCCCGGCCATCAGTACGCTGCAAAAATTACTGACGGTGTATGGGCTGTCACTATCGGCTTTTTTCGCCGAGCCGGAGCAACCGGATGAACCACGGATCGTCATCAATCATGAAGATCTGATTGAAATCGGCAGCCAAGGGGTTTCGATGAAACTGATCCATAACGGTGACCCCGAGCGCACGCTGGCGATGATGATCGAAACCTATGAACCGGGGACCACCACCGGCGAACGCCTCAAACATCAGGGGGAAGAGATCGGCACTCTGCTGGAAGGTGAAGTCATGCTACAGGTGAATGGGCAGACCTATCACCTGCAAGCAGGCCAGAGCTACACCATCAATACCGGTATTCCCCACAGTTTCAGCAACACGTCGGCACGGGTTTGCCGGATTATCAGCGCCCACACGCCGACCACCTTCTGATTAACGGAGCAAGGTATGGATTTCCACCATCTACAGTATTGGCAACAACGGGCACAGACCCTGAAGATTGAGAACCGGCTGTTTATCAATGGCCGTTACCAACCGGCCGCCGCAGGCGAAACTTTCACCGTGGAAGATCCTGCCGCTCAGCGTGAACTGGTGCAAATGGCGCGCGGCGACCAGGCGGATATCGATCTGGCAGTGCAAGCCGCACGTGAAGTATTCGAACGCGGTGACTGGTCGCAGGCGAGCCCCGGCCAGCGTAAAACCACGCTGCTGAAGCTGGCGGTGCTGATGGAAGAACACCATGAACAGTTGGCGCTGCTGGAAACGCTGGATACCGGTAAACCGATCCGCCACAGCCTGCGTGATGACGTTCCCGGTGCCATTCGCTGCATCCGCTGGTATGCGGAAGCCATTGATAAAGTCTATGGCGAAATCGCCCCCACCGGCAACGATGCGTTGGCGCTGATCCAGCGGGAGCCGATCGGCGTAGTCGGTGCCATAGTGCCCTGGAACTTCCCGCTATTGCTGGCCTGCTGGAAGCTCGGCCCTGCGCTGGCGGCCGGTAACAGCGTGGTGCTGAAACCTTCCGAAAAATCACCGCTGACGGCGGTCTATCTGGGTGCTTTAGCACAACAGGCCGGGCTGCCGGACGGCGTGCTGAATATCGTGCCAGGTTATGGTCATGATGCCGGGAAAGCGCTGGCGCTGCACCATGACGTCGATGCCCTCGCCTTCACCGGCTCCACTCAGGTAGCGAAGCAACTGATGAAATATGCCGGTGAATCCAACATGAAGCGCGTCTGGCTGGAGGCTGGCGGCAAAAGTGCCAACATCATCTTCGCCGACTGCCCGAACCTGGATAAAGCCGCACAGGGTACCGCCGCCGGTATCTTCTACAACCAAGGCCAGGTGTGCATTGCCGGTACGCGTTTGCTGGTGGAAGAAAGCATCCAGCAGGAATTCCTCCAGGCGCTGCGCAAGCATGCAGCGGCCTTCGAGCCCGGTAACCCGCTCGATCCGCAGACCATTATGGGGACGCTGATCGACCATGGCCACTGCGAAAAGGTAGTTGGCTATATTGAGCAGGGGCTGGAGCAAGGAGCCGCTCTGTTCCTTGATGGCCGCGAGCACTCTCAAGGCCACCAGCCAAGCTATCTCGGCCCGACCATTCTTACCCAAGTGGACAACGCCATGAGCGTAGCGCGCGACGAAATTTTCGGCCCGGTGCTGGCAGTAACCACCTTCAACGGTGAACAGCAGGCGCTAGCGCTGGCTAATGACAGCGAATATGGGCTGGGCGCTGCCGTCTGGACGCGCGATCTCTCCCGCGCACACCGCATGGCACGCCAGTTGAAAGCGGGTACTGTGTTCGTTAACAACTACAACGACGGCGATATGACCGTGCCCTTCGGCGGCTACAAGCAAAGTGGCAACGGACGCGACAAGTCACTGCATGCGCTGGATAAATTTACCGAACTGAAAACCACCTGGATTTCTCTGGAATAAGGACCGAATCATGACTGAACACGTAAAGAGTTATTATGCTGCGACGGCCAATCCCCATCAGCCTTATCCGCAGTTGAATGAATCGATCGAATGTGACGTTTGTATCGTTGGTGGCGGCTATACCGGCCTGTCTTCAGCGCTGTTCTTGGTGGAGGCTGGCTTCAACGTGGTGCTGCTGGAATCCGCACGCATTGGTTTCGGTGCCAGCGGCCGCAACGGCGGGCAGTTGGTCAACTCCTACAGCCGCGACATTGATGTGATTGAAGCGCGCTACGGAGCAGAAAGTGCCCGCATGCTGGGCAGCATGATGTTTGAAGGGGCCGACATTATCCGCAGCCGCATCGAACGTTACGCCATTGAATGTGACTATCGCCCTGGCGGTATTTTTGCCGCACTCAACAACAAGCAATACCACGCACTGATCGAGCAGAAACAAAACTGGGAGCGTTACGGCAATACGCAGCTTGAACTGCTGGACAGCGAACGCGTCCGCCAGGAGATCGCCAGCGATCGCTACGTCGGCGCATTGCTCGATCGCAGCGGTGGCCATATTCATCCGCTCAACCTGGCGTTGGGCGAAGCCGAAGCCATTCGCCAACAGGGTGGCCGGATTTTCGAACAATCAGCGGTGACCAACATCCGCCACGGTGAGCCCGCCCTGGTCAGCACCGCCAACGGGCAAGTGACCGCGCGCTATGTCATCGTCGCCGGTAACGCCTATTTGGGTGACAAACTGGAACCTCGTTTAGCCAAGCGCAGTATGCCGTGCGGCACCCAGGTGGTGACGACCGAACCTCTGGCCCCGGAAGTCGCAGCCTCTTTGATCCCGCAAAACTATTGCGTGGAAGACTGTAACTACCTGCTGGATTATTACCGTCTCACCGGTGATAACCGCCTGCTTTACGGCGGTGGCGTGGTTTACGGTGCGCGCGATCCTGACGATATCGATAATCTTATCCGCCCCAAACTGCTGAAAACCTTCCCACAGCTAAAAGGGGTACGCATTGATTATCGCTGGACCGGCAATTTCCTGCTGACGCTGTCGCGCATGCCGCAGTTCGGTCGGTTGGAAAATAATATCTACTATATGCAGGGTTACAGCGGTCACGGCGTGACCTGTACCCACCTGGCGGGCAAGCTGATTGCAGAATTGATGCGCGGCGATGCCGAACGCTTTGACGCCTTTGCCAAATTGCCGCACCTGCCATTCTTTGGCGGACGCAATCTGCAAATCCCGTTCACCGCCATTGGTGCAGCTTACTACACGCTGCGTGATCGGATTGGGGTTTAAGCGCCGGAGAACCTTACATTAGCTTGATTAAACAATCGACAACACGATCAATAATTATTCAAAATTATGATTGCAGGCGATTTCATACGGAAATACTCATCATTATGATGCAATATTGCATCGATATTTTGATGAACTATCGTCTCAAAAAACATATAGTACTGGCAGATGAAAAATCACCGATTTCCCTGGTGTTGTTACACTTGCCCCTCACTTTTGCAGGGGCTTTTTTTCCTTACGTTGCCAGCAAACACTATTCCCTTGAATTTCAGCAGAATCCGGCAAAGTTCACGGTTTCACTCTGTGCATTAAACAATAGTGAGCTATCGATCACCGAACAGAGTACACTGCCTTCACCACACATCTACCCGGTGAAAGATATGTCTCTCCTTGATGCCTTCAAGATGTTTAGTGATACATCATCAGCCAATGTCACTTGCCCAAAATGTTCTAAAGTTTCGCCACAGAACCGCCAGAAACTCAACAAGAACATCACGATGATCTGCCCCCACTGCGGACATTATTTCCGTAAGAACGAGAATTAAAGACATTATTCATAACGTCTTTTGTCAAAATATCTTGCCAGCACTGCCGCTCATCAAGCGTTTTATTCCCTCATATCCCGCTGTTTGCCGCTTTTCACTGACCCCGCAGGCTCAAATCACCGTGGCGCAACTTGCTCCATGTTAAATCCCTAGTTAACCTACGGTGCAGAAGTCAGGATCGCTAAAAGCAGGGCAGTGTTATGAAACATTATATAATCCCCACTCTCCTCGTCATTGCGACGATCCTGAGTATTTTATACATCGCCAATCTGGCTGAATGGTTTATACACTGGTGGGCTAAGCCGGAAATTTTTTGATACTCGATGCGAACAAAAGTAGCCGAACTTCCCTTCTTGGGGGGCTTTGGCTGTACCCAGATGGGATCGTTAGAAACTTCACGCTGTTAAGACCGTTGATTGAATTTAGAACAATGGTGACTTCATCTTTCTACAAAAGTCAGCAAGCACCATGTCAGAATTTCCTGCTGTCACGCTATCTATCTTCCCCGAGAATTTTCTAACCGAGCGTGGAAAAACCTCTTTTTTCTGGTTTTATAAACTGCAAAATACCCAATAAAAAAGAATTAAACTCTGCTGACAATCTTTCAAAACGTTTAACGAGCTCCACCTTATGCAAAACAGCTCCAGATTGTGTCAGCACTCTCGGTTATCCCACATTCTTGCCCGCGCTATTGCACAAATGTCGTCAACCACCTTTACTGATCGTATACCATCTGCCGATGCAAAGAGGCTTTATGAAGATTATTATATGTACCGTTTTAGTCGCCATGCTGGCTGGATGCGTTTCAGCTTCGGTTTCAGGTGGCAGTTCAGGGGTTTCAAGTGCGACGATTGGAATCGGTTCCGGTGTGCGTTTTTGATTGTTGGCGCAACCGCATCCTGGTACAGATTACGTCAGGACGGGGCACTTCCCAAGTTGTAAAAAAACCCCAGACATTGAAGGGGTTGGGTGTTATATTATCAGTAATATTGCAAGCAACGGTTTTACTTACATGCACATCAATACAAAACACAAGCTGTTCATACTGATCTATCTAACAGCGGCTTACGCTGTTGCTATCCCATTAATTTATATGATTATGGGTCTGGTTTTTGGTGGTGCGCTGGCTGATATGTGGAAAGGTGAATATTCATTCTTTGATTTTCTTGAGCAGCGGAAAATAATCTACCTTAAACTTTCTGCTGTCGGAAGTTTGATGGGGTTAGCTTACTGGTTTGCGTTCTACAGGAAATATAGATACTTCGATCCGCTAGATAAATACTTCAAATAATATTCACATTACCCTGATAAAAAAACCGCCGAAGCGGTTTTTTTATATTTGGGTTGTTGGTTCAATACTCACACCCTCTCCGTACCTTATTGCCATTCTATATTTTTTTATTTCATTTTCACGGATAATTAATTCGATTTGCTGTTAGGGCAAATGAACAAGTTGCGTTGTTAAAAACGATCTGCGAAAAGCAAAACGCTCAGATAGACCTGTTGATCGCCGCTATTCATAAAGATGATAAGTAATTTCAGTCCGTTAACCAAAAGTATATCTTCTTAGAACCCGCCATTCGGCGGGTTTTTGCTATCGGTGAATAGGGCGTTACGGGATCAACTGCTCAGGCTGGCAATCATACAGCGCAGCCAGTTTTTCACGAGTACGCTTCTGAGGGCGATCTGACGCCTCCCATTGTGAAACTGTTGATTGTGTTGTGCCGAGCTTCTCCGCAACATCGTACTGAGACAGGTCACGATAGATACGCCAGGCAGCCAGGATAGAAACATCTTGGCTAACCATGATATTGACGACCGCGTTAGGGATAGTCACATCATCATTTTTTGATGGCACATAAGGCACATCTTCCCATTCATCCTTTGCGTTGATCAGGTTTTCGTATTCGTCATATGGCACCACAGCATATTGTGGTTCGCCTTTATCGTTACGGATGATTTGCACGGTCATTTTCGTTTACTCCAGTGTGAACTCAGGCGCAGCGCTCAGGGGAAAGGGCAGGTTTCCCCGCCTTAGTATGTTGTCGATGACCTGCGCTTAACTGCGGTAATCTCGCAGATAACCGGTTCACCCTCAGTGATTTCGAAGATTATTCGGTAGTCCCCGACCCTTAGCCTGTATTGCTTATCAGTCACTTGGAGCTTCTTGATATCTAGCGTTACGGCGGGAAAGGTTTCGAGCTGATTAACCTTCTCACTGATGATTTTGCGGTATCTTATGTCGATTGAAAGCAACTGTTTGAGTGCTTTTTCGTCCACTGAACCGTAGCCATCGTTTCCCCATTTTTGTTGAAGAGCTATCCGCTTTGGATGATTAGATAATAAGTCTTTATCTCAAAAATCTCAATATAAATGCGATTTAAATACGATTTCATCGCAGTTAAACCTTGAACCGTCTAAGTGCGTTTTTTTATACCCGGAGAGAATATGGCAATAAAAGCTTTCACCTGGACCAGAGGGTAGTTACGCACAGCAGGTGTTGGATCCTGCATAAATCACAGATCAGTGATGCCCGTAAAGCAGCAAAAGAGTCGTGGCTGCTCTTCAGCAGTACAGATGACCTCAAACCACGTGAAATCATGAAGTTGTACAGTCGTCGAATGCAGATCGAGCAGAACTTCCGGGATGAGAAAAGCGAACGCTTCGGGTTCGGTCTGCATGCCAGTTACAGTCGTTCAGCGGGAAGAATGCTGGTCCTGAGCCTGCTGGCAACGTTGATCACAATAGTCCTGTGGCTTATTGGCTATCATACTGAAAAAAAAGGACTCCATTTGAGGTGTCAGGCCAACAGCATTAAATCACGGCGTGTTATCTCGTATCTGACGTTAGCGGAGAATGTCTTACGACACTCCCCGCTAATTTTAAGGCGAACGGTGCTGAGCACCGTTCTTAATCACCTCGCCAGAACATACCGAAATATGGTGCTGGTTTATGGGGATCCCTCAGCGCACGCGGCGGGCTGTTAATTAACACTTGCTTTCTTACCAGAGTAAATTAGTTCATTTATAGCAAAATTAATATTAGGAAATCACTACAATGAACATGAAGCATTCATTCACGTCTTTGCTCTGACTTTCTAGTTAAGTAATCATCAAGAATTGCAGACATTATTTTCAACTGTTTTTCTTGACTTTCGTTAATACTCTTTAATTCCATTATTATTTGCTTAGCCATAACTGCATATCTAATTATGAAAAAGATAATAAATGATGAAATTACAAAATATAAAAATGCAACGGCAAACTCACTTGAATCCCCGTAATACATAAAATCCCCTTTCTTTATTTGGTGTGAGAATATCGTAGCAGAGATCAACTGATTGGCAAAACCCTACAAACTTACCTACCTACGCATAGCGTAGTAAGTTAATCAGCCAGAGCCCCCAACTTTCCGGAGAGGACTCGCGCAAAATCACTGCGGCCCCCTCCCATTCCTCAACTGTGACGGTTTTGGTGCGAAATCCCGCCATTGGGGCCGAGGCCAACGCCTTTATTGGATACCATGACATTACCCGGCGCAGAGGATGTCCACGTTAACCCACGATTGGTCGCTGAGGCTGGTGCGATCGCTGGGGTTAACGTGAGACTGGTACCGAGAGCCAAAGAGGTTGTGGCCTTATCCAAAGTCACGCCAGTAACCGGAATGTTTACGGCATAAATCCGCACCGGCTTACCTTTGATGCGCAGCATGTAGGATGTGGGAGGATGAAAATAGCTCACTTTTCATACCGTTTTGCAGGGGTTTTGCAGAAGAATTTTTGTAGGGGAAAAAGATACGGGAGCCATAAGCTCCCGTAATCATTCAGCGCCAAAACACACTTACATGTGTTTAACGATAGCGTCGCCAAACTCTGAACATTTCAGCAGCTTAGCGCCTTCCATCAGGCGTTCGAAGTCATAGGTCACGGTCTTGGCAGCGATAGCGCCTTCCATGCCCTTAACAATCAGGTCAGCCGCTTCGAACCAGCCCATATGACGCAGCATCATCTCAGCGGACAGGATGATGGAACCTGGGTTCACTTTATCTTGGCCAGCGTACTTAGGTGCAGTGCCGTGGGTAGCTTCAAACAGCGCACAGTCGGAACCGATGTTGGCACCAGGGGCGATACCGATACCACCAACCTGAGCGGCCAGGGCGTCAGAAATGTAGTCACCGTTCAGGTTCATACAGGCGATAACGTCGTATTCCGCCGGGCGCAGCAGGATTTGCTGCAAGAATGCATCGGCGATCACGTCTTTAACCACGATCTCTTTGCCCGTGTTCGGGTTCTTGATCTTCAGCCATGGGCCACCGTCGATCAGTTCACCACCAAACTCTTCACGCGCCAGTTCGTAGCCCCAATCTTTGAAGGCACCTTCGGTGAACTTCATGATGTTGCCTTTATGAACCAGGGTCACAGAATCACGGTCGTTGGTGATCGCATATTCGATCGCCGCACGTACCAGGCGTTTAGTGCCTTCTTCAGAACATGGCTTGATGCCAATACCGCACTGCTCTGGGAAGCGAATTTTCTTCACGCCCATTTCGTCGCGCAGGAATTTGATCACTTTATCAGCTTCTGCTGAACCGGCTTTCCATTCGAT
The DNA here is from genome assembly GCF_057180605.1 of Serratia sp. HNCC26DJ206. Lineage (NCBI taxonomy): Bacteria > Pseudomonadati > Pseudomonadota > Gammaproteobacteria > Enterobacterales > Yersiniaceae > Serratia > Serratia sp. HNCC26DJ206. The sequence goes on along the minus strand of NZ_JBXUGP010000024.1, from coordinate 50,294 downwards.
ACCGGCGTAGATGTCTTCGGCGTTTTCACGGAAGATCACCATATCAGTCAGTTCAGGTTGTTTTACCGGGCTTGGCGTGCCCTGGTAGTAACGCACCGGGCGCAGGCACACGTACAGATCGAGCTGCTGGCGCAGGGCAACGTTCAGGGAGCGGATGCCGCCACCAACCGGAGTGGTCAGCGGGCCTTTGATAGCAACGCGGTAGTCACGGATAAGACTCAGTGTTTCGTCCGGCAGCCACACGTCTTTCCCATAAACGTGGGTGGATTTCTCACCAGTGTAAATCTCCATCCAGGAGATTTTACGTTCGCCGTGGTAGGCTTTTTTTACTGCTGCATCAACCACGTGAATCATAGCAGGGGTAACATCGACACCGATACCGTCACCTTCGATGAACGGGATGATCGGGTTAGGCGGAACAACCAGTTTACCCTGGGCATCAACCGTAATCTTTTTACCTTCTGCCGGAACAACTACTTTGCTTTCCATCAACCTCTCCTTCATTCTTCAAGCGCAATTTTTGTTAATGCTTTGTAAGATGCGTGTCAATACTACTTGAATATTCAGTCCGCGCCAATCCGAAACGGATTCGGTTATAATGCGCCTATCATCCGTAATATCAACGACTATGAATAAATTCCCTGTTAAAAATCACCAAGTTAAACGATTCAGCCCAGCTAAACCCGCCGCTCGCGCAGCGCCGCAGGGGCCGCGTCGAATCGTGTTATTCAACAAACCTTTTGATGTATTGCCGCAGTTTACCGACGAAGCCGGGCGTACCACGCTGAAAGCGTTCATTCCCTTTACCGACGTCTATGCGGCCGGACGCCTCGATCGCGACAGCGAAGGGTTACTGGTGCTTACCAATGACGGCAAGTTGCAGGCACAGCTGACACAACCGGGTAAACGTACCGGTAAAGTGTATTACGTGCAGGTCGAAGGCGAACCGCAGGACAGCGATTTGGCGCAATTGCGCACAGGCGTGACGTTAAAAGATGGCCCAACGTTGCCCGCTGGCGTGGAGCTTGTGGAGGAACCTCAGTGGTTATGGCCACGCAACCCGCCAATCCGCGAGCGCAAATCCATATCGACCTGCTGGTTGAAAATCACCTTGTATGAAGGCCGTAACCGCCAGGTGCGACGCATGACGGCGCATATCGGCTTCCCTACCCTACGCTTGATTCGCTACAGTATGGGAAACCTTTCCTTGGGTACATTGCAACCCGGTGAATGGCAATCTCTTGATTCGCTGTAACCGCTAGAGGAACCACCATGTTCAAGCCACACGTTACCGTTGCCTGCGTGGTTCATGCCGCCGGTAAATTTTTGATCGTCGAAGAAACCATCAATCACAAAGCCTTGTGGAATCAGCCGGCAGGTCATTTGGAGGCGGATGAAACGCTGATCCAGGCCGCCGAGCGCGAGCTGTGGGAAGAAACGGGCATTCGCGCCACACCGCAGGCGTTCCTGCGCATGCATCAGTGGATCGCGCCGGACAGCACGCCGTTTCTGCGCTTCAGCTTTGTGATTGAACTGGAAAGCCCGTTGCCCACCGAGCCGCACGACAGCGATATCGATCGTTGCCTGTGGCTGACCGCCGAAGAGATTTTCTCCGCCAGCAACCTGCGTTCCCCGCTGGTTGCCGAGAGCATTCGCTGTTATCAGCAGCCGGAGCGTTATCCTTTATCACTGGTCGCCAGCTTCAACTGGCCATTTTGACGGCATAGACAACATATAAGTGCCGTGCGCGCAGGCGGCCAACATGGTAAAGTACTGCGCTTGTTTTTTATCACACAGTCATGTGTTCAAGTTCGTGAGATCCCCATGTCAGACAACAGCCAGAAAAAAGTAATCGTCGGGATGTCCGGCGGTGTCGACTCTTCCGTTACTGCCTATCTGTTACAGCAACAGGGCTATCAGGTCGCTGGGCTGTTTATGAAGAACTGGGAAGAGGACGATGACGAGGAATACTGTTCAGCCGCCACCGATTTGGCCGATGCGCAAGCGGTTTGCGACAAACTTGGCATTGAGCTGCACACGGTGAACTTCGCCGCCGAATACTGGGATAACGTGTTCGAACTGTTCCTCGAAGAATATAAAGCGGGTCGCACGCCAAACCCGGACATCCTGTGTAATAAAGAGATCAAATTCAAAGCGTTCCTGGAATTTGCCGCAGAAGATCTGGGGGCAGATTACATCGCTACCGGCCACTATGTGCGCCGCCAGGACGTTGACGGTAAAAGCCGCCTGCTGCGCGGCATCGATGGCAACAAAGACCAGAGCTATTTCCTCTATACCCTCAGCCACAAGCAGGTCGCACAAAGCCTGTTTCCGGTGGGTGAGCTGGAAAAACCGGAAGTTCGCCGCATCGCGGAACAACTGGAGCTGGTCACCGCCAAGAAAAAAGATTCCACCGGTATCTGTTTTATTGGCGAACGTAAATTCCGCGACTTCCTCGGCCGCTACCTGCCTGCGCAACCCGGCCCGATCGTCAGCGTTGACGGCCAGACCATCGGTGAACACCAGGGGTTGATGTATCACACCCTCGGCCAGCGTAAAGGGCTGGGCATTGGCGGGATGAAAGACAGCAGCGAAGACCCGTGGTATGTGGTGGATAAAGACGTTGCCAACAATATTCTGATCGTTGCCCAGGGCCACGATCATCCGCGCCTGATGTCCACTGGCCTGATCGCACAACAGCTGCACTGGGTCGATCGTCAGCCACTGACGGCAACCCTGCGTTGCACGGTGAAAACCCGTTATCGCCAGCAAGACATTCCTTGCACCGTAACACCGATCGACGCAGAGCGTATTGAAGTACGCTTCGACGAACCGGTGGCTGCCGTGACCCCAGGCCAATCCGCCGTGTTCTATCTCGGCGATATTTGCCTGGGCGGCGGCATTATCGAACAACGCTTACAGGAGTAATCGTGGCGAAGAATTATTACGACATCACGTTGGCAATGGCTGGAATCAGCCAGTCAGCGCGCTTGGTACAGCAACTGGCGCACGAAGGGCAAGCCGATCGCGAAGCGTTTCACACTTCGCTGAGCAGCCTGTTGCAGATGGATCCCCCTTCTACGCTGGCGGTATTCGGTGGCGAAGAGCGTAACCTGAAAATGGGCCTTGAGACGCTAATGGGCGTGCTCAATGCCAACAATAAAGGCCCGGCTGCCGAGCTAACCCGTTACACCATCAGCCTGATGGTGCTGGAGCGTAAGCTGAATGCCAACAAATCGGCGATGAATACCCTCGGCGATCGCCTGAGCCAGTTAGAGCGCCAACTGGCGCATTTTGAGCTGGAGTCAGACACCATTATCAGCGCGTTGGCCGGTATTTATGTCGACGTGGTTGCACCGCTGGGGCCGCGTATTCAGGTGACCGGCTCACCGGCTATCCTGCAAAATTCGCAGGTGCAGGCCAAGGTGCGCGCCACGCTGCTCGCAGGCATTCGTGCTGCGGTGCTGTGGCAACAGGTTGGCGGCAGCCGCCTGCAATTAATGTTTTCCCGTAATCGTCTGTTCAAACAGGCGCAAAATATCGTTGCTCATTGTTAATCGATCCCAGGAGTTGCTACCGATGGAATTATCCTCACTGACCGCCGTTTCCCCCGTTGACGGACGCTACGGTGATAAAGTCAGCGCACTGCGCACCATTTTCAGCGAATACGGTTTGCTGAAATTCCGCGTGCAGGTTGAAGTACGTTGGCTGCAAAAACTGGCTGCCTGCACACAAATCAAGGAAGTTCCGGCTTTTGATGCCGACGCAAACGCTTACCTTGATAAAATCGTCGCAGAGTTCAGCGAACAAGACGCACAGCGCATTAAAACCATTGAACGCACCACTAATCACGACGTGAAAGCGGTTGAATACTTCCTGAAAGAAAAGGTGGAAGCCGTCCCTGCCCTACAGGCGGTATCGGAGTTTATCCACTTCGCCTGTACGTCAGAGGACATCAACAACCTGTCACACGCGCTGATGCTGCAAACGGCACGTCAGGACGTGGTGCTGCCGTTCTGGCGCAAAATCATTGATGCACTCAAAGGGCTGGCGCTGGAATACCGCGATATTCCGCTGCTGTCCCGCACCCATGGCCAGCCAGCGACCCCTTCCACCGTCGGTAAAGAGTTCGCCAACGTGGCTTACCGTATGGAGCGCCAGTTCCGTCAGTTGGAACGCGTTGAGATCCTCGGGAAAATCAACGGTGCCGTAGGCAACTACAACGCCCACATCGTGGCTTACCCGGAAGTGGACTGGCACCATTTCAGCGAGGAGTTTGTCACTTCGCTGGGCATTACCTGGAATCCGTACACTACTCAGATCGAACCGCACGACTATATCGCCGAGCTGTTCGACTGCATCGCGCGTTTCAACACTATTCTGATCGACTTTGACCGTGATATCTGGGGTTACATCGCCCTCAATCACTTCAAGCAGAAAACCATTGCCGGTGAAATTGGTTCCTCCACCATGCCGCACAAAGTTAACCCGATCGACTTCGAGAACTCCGAAGGCAATCTGGGCCTGGCTAATGCCGTGCTGGGCCACCTGGCGAGCAAATTGCCGGTTTCCCGCTGGCAGCGCGATCTGACCGACTCCACCGTGCTGCGCAACCTGGGCGTCGGCCTGGGTTATGCACTGATCGCCTATCAGGCCACCTTGAAGGGCATCAGCAAGCTGGAAGTGAATCAGGCGCACCTGCTGGACGAACTGGATCACAACTGGGAAGTGCTGGCTGAGCCAATCCAGACGGTGATGCGCCGTTACGGCATCGAAAAGCCCTACGAGAAGCTGAAAGAGCTGACCCGTGGCAAGCGCGTGGATGCGGCCGGGATGCAGGCGTTTATCGACAGCCTGGAACTGCCGGAAGAAGAGAAAACCCGCCTGAAAGCCATGACCCCCGCCAATTACATTGGCCGTGCCACCAGCATGGTTGATGAGCTGAAATAAGCTCGCGGCAAGACTAATGAGGCGGCTTTTCAGTCGCCTCAATTTTTTACGACATAAACGCCTGCAACCGCTGTTTCTGTTGCCCGTCGGCGGTAAAATTACTCTCATCCAGCCACTGCTCGAACGCGGTACGCACTGCGGGCCAGCGATCTTCGGTCATTGCAAACCAGTCGGTATCACGGCTGCGCCCTTTGGTCACCAGGGCTTTCATAAATCGCCCCTCATAGCTGAAACCGAAACGCAGCGCCGCCTGCCGGGATGGCTCATTCAGGCTGTCACACTTCCATTCACAGCGGCGATAACCCAATTCGTCAAAGGTGTAGCGCAACATCAGGTAAATCGCCTCAGTGGCACAAGAACGCTGCTTCATCAGCGGTGACCAGTTGACGTGGCCAATCTCCAACACGCCGATCGCCTCTTCAATGCGCATAAAAGCCACCGTTCCTACCGGCAATTGATTATGCGAGTCGATCACCACCAGATTCGCCAGACCCGTATTGGCTTCGAGCTTTGCCAAATGTGCACGCATTTCCGGCAAGCTTTCGGGCCGTTCGCCCATAAGATAGGTCCAATCGCGGCCATCCGCTGCTTGCTGGTACGCATTGAATAGCGCGGTAAAATCTCGCTCGGCGTCTAACGCTACGAGGTGGCAAAACTTACCGGTTAGGGTTGCACCGGTCGGCCGTATCCGCGGTTGCCACTGCGGTAATGGATCCCCCACCGGCTGACCGTATTGATTTATCACCATAAACATCTTCCATCTGATTGCTGCAAATTTGATTATGTTGGGTTCGAAAGCAACCCCTTCGTTTAAGTTTGGTTTACCTTTGTCTCTATGCTGTTTATCCTGCGTTTATTACCTACTGCCGATAATTGCTGCATCCCATTGTGTGATAACACGGATTTTCCAGCACCCGCCTGCGGCATCAACGGGTTATACCTACCATAACTTAGCGCGCTCTGGGTAGTCGGAACTTCACCCGCGTATTTACAGGAGTCTGTCCCATGCGAGTACTGGTTGTTGAAGATAATGGTCTATTGCGCCACCACCTTTCCGTGCAGATGCGCGAAATGGGGCATCAGGTGGATGCGGCGGAAGACGCCAAAGAGGCTGATTATTTTTTGCAGGAACATGCGCCTGATATCGCCATCGTCGATCTCGGCCTGCCAGGGGAAGACGGCCTGAGCCTGATCCGCCGCTGGCGCGCCCACCAGATGAATTTGCCCATTCTGGTGCTGACCGCCCGTGAAAGCTGGCAGGATAAAGTCGCCGTGCTGGAAGCCGGTGCCGATGATTACGTCACCAAACCATTCCACTTGGAAGAAGTGATCGCCCGTATGCAAGCGCTGATGCGCCGCAACAGTGGCCTGGCCTCACAGGTGATCGTCCTGCCGCCCTTCCAGATCGACCTTTCGCGCCGCGAGTTAAGCGTTAACGAACAGCAAATCAAGCTGACGGCGTTTGAGTACACCATCATCGAAACCCTGATCCGTAACGCGGGCAAAGTGGTGAGCAAAGATTCGCTGATGCTGCAACTTTACCCAGATGCCGAGCTGCGCGAGAGCCACACCATTGACGTACTGATGGGCCGCCTGCGCAAAAAACTGCAAGCGGAATATCCACAGGAAGTGATCACGACCGTGCGTGGTCAGGGCTATCGCTTTGATGCTAAGTGAACATCATGTTCAAAAAGGATAAAAAACCCTTCTCGCTGCGCGCCCGTTTTCTGATGGCCACCGCCGGGGTGATCCTGGCGCTGTCGTTATCCTATGGGCTGGTGGCGGTAGTGGGCTATATCGTCAGCTTCGATAAAACCGCTTTCCGCCTGCTGCGCGGTGAGAGCAACCTGTTTTTCAGCCTGGCGCAATGGAAAGACCAGAAGCTGACCATCGCCATTCCGCCCGATCTCGACCTCAACTCCCCGACGCTGGTGTTTATCTATGACGATAAAGGCAACCTGCTGTGGAGCCAACGCCAAGTACCCAAACTAGAAAAGCTGATCCAGAAAAGCTGGCTGGAAGAGTCGGGTTTTTATGAGATTGATACCGATACCCGCATCAGTAGTGAAGTGTTAGGCAATAACCCTAAAGCCCAGGATCAACTGAAAGATTACGATGACGCCGATCAGAACGCCCTGACTCACTCGGTGGCCGTCAATACCTACGCCGCCACCTCGCGCCTGCCCGCGTTGACCATTGTGGTGGTAGACAGTATCCCCCAGGAGCTACAGCGTTCAGACGTGGTATGGGAATGGTTCAGCTACGTCTTGCTGGCTAATCTGTTGTTGGTGGTGCCACTGCTGTGGCTGGCGGCCTATTGGAGCCTACGGCCCATCAAGGCGCTGGTGAGCCAGGTCGGTCAGTTGGAGAATGGCGAGCGCGAACAGTTGGATGAAAACCTCCCCAGTGAACTGCGCGGGCTGGTACGTAACCTCAATATTCTGCTGCGCAATGAACGGCAGCGTTACACCAAATATCGCACCACGCTGTCAGACCTGACCCACAGCTTGAAAACCCCGCTGGCGGTGCTGCAAACCACGCTGCGCTCGCTGCGTTCCGGCAAGCAGACCACCATCGAAGAAGCGGAGCCGATCATGCTTGATCAGATCGGCCGTATTTCACAGCAGATTGGTTATTATCTGCACCGGGCCAGCATTAATTCGGGTCAAACCGTGCTGACGCGCGAGATCCATTCGGTCTCAGCCCTGCTCGACAGCCTTGCTCTGGCGCTGAATAAGGTCTACCAACGCAAAGGGGTGGTGATCACCCTGGATATCTCGCCTGAAGTGACTTTTATGGGCGAGAAAAACGACTTTATGGAAGTGATGGGCAACGTACTGGAAAACGCCTGTAAATACTGCTTGGAGTTTGTGGAGATCACGTCGCTGCATTCCGACAAATACCTGACCATTGTGATTGATGACGATGGTCCTGGCATCCCTGAGAGCAAACGTGAGCTGATCTTCCAGCGCGGTCAACGCGTCGATACCCTGCGCCCTGGTCAGGGCCTGGGTTTATCGGTAGCCGCCGAGATTATCGAACAGTATGACGGCCACATTACCATCAGCGACAGCCCGCTGGGTGGGGCTCGCATGGAGGTGACCTTCGCCCGCCAGCATGACTCCCACCATCACGAGTAAATTCTGTCGTTCAGGCCCCGATCCATGGGGCCTAACTTCCGTTATAATCCCCCCAAGCTCACTCAATCCTGGAATAGAACATGGATTATCAATTAGATCTGGACTGGAACGACTTTTTACAACGTTACTGGCAAAAACGCCCGGTGATCCTGAAGCGCGGCTTCAAAAATTTTATCGATCCGATCTCCCCGGATGAGTTGGCCGGACTCGCAATGGAAAACGAAGTAGACAGCCGCTTGGTCAGCCACCAGGATGGCCGTTGGCAGGTTGCACATGGCCCCTTCGAAAGCTTCGACCATCTGGGGGAAACCAACTGGTCGTTGCTGGTACAGGCGGTCGATCACTGGCATGAGCCTTCCAGTGCGCTGATGCGCCCGTTCCGCAAGCTGCCGGACTGGCGTATGGACGATCTGATGATTTCGTTCTCTGTGCCAGGCGGTGGCGTAGGCCCGCATCTTGATCAATACGACGTCTTCATTATTCAGGGCACTGGCCGTCGTCGCTGGCGCGTGGGTGAAAAAGTGCCGATGAAGCAGCACAACCCGCATCCAGATCTGCTACAGGTTGAACCCTTCGATGCCATCATCGATGAAGAGATGGAGCCGGGCGATATTCTGTATATCCCACCGGGCTTCCCACACGAAGGCTATTCGCAGGAAAACTCGCTCAACTACTCCGTAGGTTTCCGCGCCCCAAATGGCCGTGAACTGGTCAGCGGCTTTGCCGATTACGTACTGGCACGAGATCTGGGCAGCCAGCGCTACAGCGATCCAGACATAACTCTGCGCGATCATCCGGCCAACGTCTTGCCGCAAGAGGTGGATGCGCTGCGTCAGATGATGCTGGATCTGGTGCAACAGCCGGAACATTTCCAGCACTGGTTTGGTGAGTTTATTTCGCAATCGCGCCACGAGTTGGACATTGCGCCACCGGAGCCGCCGTATCAAGCTGGGGAGATCTACGAACTGCTGCAACAGGGCGAAGCATTACAACGCTTGGGTGGCCTGCGCGTGCTGCGCATTGGCGAACAGTGCTTTGTTAACGGTGAACTGATTGATACCCAGCACCTACAGGCGGCGGATGCGCTGTGCCAACATTTCAGCGTTGATGCAACCCTGCTGGGCGACGCGGTGAACGATCCTTCCTTCCTCGCCCTGCTGACCACGCTGATCAACAGCGGTTACTGGTATTTTAACGACTAATCGATATTAAGCGGGCGCAGTACGCTGCGCCCGACAAACACTTCTATCGTTTGGCTCGCGCCGCCGTTAATGCCGCAATACGCATAATCACACCCACGGCCTGCTCCATGCCTTCAAGCGTAATGAACTCATGCTTACCGTGGAAATTATATCCCCCGGTAAACAGATTTGGGCAAGGCAACCCTTTGAACGACAGCTGTGCCCCGTCGGTGCCGCCACGAATCGGTTTCATCACCGGTTGAATATCGCAATCGCGCATCGCCTGCTGCGCCAGCGCAATGACATGCGGATGATCGGCAACCTGAGCGCGCATATTGTAATAGCTGTCCTCGATCGCCACTTCGATATAGCAATCTCGCGGCAGCCCGCGCCCGACGATTTGCGCCACTTCGATCATTTTGCGCTTACGTGCTTCAAAACCTTCACGCTCAAAATCACGCAGGATGTAATGCATCTCCGCGCGCTCAACGTGCCCTTTGATGCTGCTCAGGTGATAAAACCCTTCATAACCTTCGGTATTTTCAGGTGTTTCATCAGGTGGAAGTGCCTGGTGGAAGCGCGATGCCAGCGACAACGCATTGACCATCACCCCCTTGGCAGTGCCAGGGTGCACATTGTTGCCGACGATTTTCACCGTCACCGATGCCGCATTGAAATTTTCACACTCCAGCTCACCCACGCCGCCGCCATCAACGGTATAGGCCCACTCGGCATTGAACGCTTCCACATCAAAGAAATGTGCCCCTTTACCCACCTCTTCGTCAGGCGTAAAGGCGACGCGGATATCACCATGCGGGATTTTTTGCTGTTTCAGCCGCATCATCGCGGTAAGAATTTCGGCAATACCGGCCTTGTCGTCGGCCCCCAGCAGCGTTTTGCCGTCGGTGGTGATCAGCGTTTGCCCCAGCATCTGGTGCAGGATCGGGAACATCACCGGCGAAAGCACTTCATCACCAATCCCCAAAGCAATATCGCCACCGCGGTAATTCTCCACCACCTGCGGCGTCACATTTTTACCGGAAAAGTCCGGTGAAGTATCAAGGTGGGAAATAAATCCAATCGTAGGTACCGGCCAAGCGACATTGCCTGGCAAGGTTCCCATCACGCAGCCGTGCTCGCTGAGCGATACCTGTTCAAACCCCAGTTCAATCATTTCCTGTCGCAACGCACGCGCCAGCTTCAGTTGCCCATCGGTACTCGGCACATGTTTGACGTTCGCTTTAGCCTGTGTGTCGAAAGAGACGTAGTTAAAAAAGCGATCAAGTAGTTTATCCATGGTTCCGCCCTCAGAATTTCGCGTTTCATTATGCGGAACCGATTCGGATCAAATATTGAGACAGGTCATTAATAATCAGATTTACCTGAAATCATTAGAATCAATGATAGTTTGGCGCCGAGATAGCTGAATACGCATCAGCAACAATCTTAGCCCGCCCCGTCATAGGGGATATCGGCCCGTTCGAACTTGCCCATCAGCAGCTTGTGCATAAACCGTGGTACCACTTCACTGGCCGGGCCATAGTGCTTCTCATCGAATTGGCTTTCGACCTGACTGGGTTCCAGATTCAGCTCAATGGTATAGGCCCCTGCCGATCGCGCTTCATGAACAAAGCCAGCCGCCGGATAAACATGGCCAGAGGTGCCGATGGCTACAAAGAAGTCGGCTTTTGCCAGCGCGTCGTAAATCTCGGTCATCCTCAACGGCATTTCACCAAACCACACCACGTGCGGGCGCAACGGCGCAGGGAATTGGCAACAGTGGCAACGCTCATCGACGCTCAGATCGCCAGGCCAGTTGAATACCTGCCCGGAATTAGTACAACGCACTTTCAGCAATTCACCGTGCATATGCAGCACTCGCTTACTGCCAGCACGCTCATGCAGATTGTCGATATTTTGCGTCACCAGCAGGAAGTTATCCCCCAGCCACTCTTCGAGATCGGCCAGCACGCGGTGAGCAGCATTCGGGGCAATGCCCGGTTGCTGAAGCTGCTGACGGCGCGCGTTATAAAACGCCTGCACCAGCGTAGGATCGCGCCGATAGCCTTCCGGGGTGGCTACATCTTCCACCTGGTGTTCTTCCCATAACCCGTCGTCTGCGCGGAACGTGCGGATACCCGATTCAGCAGAAATCCCTGCTCCCGTCAGCACCACGACAAACGGCTTCTTCAGCTCTGCCGCCGCCATAGTATCTCGGTGGAAAATCCGTGAGCGAAAGCGCTGATGCAGCACATGCTTATTCTTGCGAAACCGACACAACCGATGGCGAGTGTGCATGAACTCTCCTTGCTTATTTATTATGCACTAAATTGAGAAACGCAGCCCCACGAACCCCGCCTGCATCACCGTAACGCGCCTTCTCGATACGTGGCAGTTTAGCCACACGCAGCAGATGCGCTGGCAAGCGTTGCGGTAACGCCTGGTAGATCGCGTCGAAATTCGATAACCCACCGCCAATCACCACCAGATGTGGATCGATAATAGTCAGCAGATTGCCAAGACATATCGCCAGCACGTCCAGAAAACGATCAACATGCGCCACTGCCCGCGGCTCACCCGCCTGATAATGCGCAATAATCTGCTGCGCAGGCAAGTGGTGCTGATAAAAGTGGTGGTACATCCACTCAAATCCGCGGCCCGATATGTAATTTTCAATGCAACCATCATGGCCACAGCCACAGGCTACGCGAGGTATATCACGCCCGAGCACTTCCAGCGCATCCACTGGCAAACGGAAGTGGCCGAACTCACCGGCGATATAGTTACGCCCAGACAGCACTTTGCCATCCACAATCAAGCCACCGCCTACTCCGGTGCCAAGGATAATACCCAACACGCTGGGATAGTGACGGAATTCATCATCCCAGGCCTCTGACAAAGCGAAGCAGTTAGCATCGTTATCTACCCTGACCTCACGGCCAATCAGCATGCTCAGATCGCGCGGCAGTGGTTGCCCCATCGCGGCGGGCACGTTGGCGGTAAACAAGGTGCCATCTTCATTCGGCAGGCCCGGAATTCCAATCCCTACTGAACCTTGCGTACCGCAAAACGCATCGGCCTCATGGGTGAGATCGCGCAACACCGCCAGCAATTGCCGGTAGTCGTCACGCGGCGTTGGCAGCCGTTTCTGCCAGATACGCCGTAGATCGGCATCGAACACACCCAATTCAATCTTGGTGCCGCCCATATCGAAACCGTAGTACATAACTCGACCTCAGGCTAAAAAAATGGGGCGTCTTAATCAGCCCCAGGTTTTTATTATTGTCCGCTCAGTACGCGAGCGGGATCGATGCGGCTCGCACGCCGGGCCGGATACCAACTGGCCAGCAGGCTGAGCACAATGGCGGTTGCCAGAACGATAAGTACGTCCAGCCAGTGCAGTTCGGACGGCAGGAAATCGATAAAGTAGATATCACCAGACAGGAAAGAGTGCCCCATCAGCTTTTCGATCCCTTTGATAAGATTGGTCAGTTGCAGCGAAGCAATCACGCCGACCACCACGCCGCTTAGGCTGCCCACCAGCCCGGCCAGCAAGCCGTACCAGATAAAGATGGCGCGGATAAACCCGTCTTTGGCACCAAGGGTGCGCAGCACGGCGATATCTCCGCTTTTATCCTTCACCGCCATCACCAAGGTGGAAACAATGTTAAAGCAGGCCACCCCGATCACCAGCACCATCGCCAGATACATAATGGCGCGGATCATCTGGATATCGCGATACATATAACCGTAGGTGCCGATCCAGCTCTTGATATAGACGTAGGCATCGGTGACTTCACCGGCATCGCGCACCAGCTTATTCGCCGCGAACACGTCATTTACTTTGATAGCAAGACCAGTGACACTGTCACCCATATCCAGATACTGTTGCGCATCGGCCAGTGGCACCATCGCCAGGCTGTGATCAAGCTGGCCGCTGAGTTGCAGGATACCGGCCACTTGCAGGCGAATACGTTTCGGTTGCAGCAGCTTCATTTCCGGATCGCTGTTCGGGATCATCACCGTGACATAGGAGCCTTGCTTCACCCCCAGCGCTTCGGCAACGCCTTTGCCCAGAATCACCTGCTGCTCACCGCTTTTGAAATTGGCCCAGGCATCGCCCTGCACGTATTTCGGCAGTGCGCTAAGCTGGCTTTCCTGCGCGGGATCCACACCTTTAACCTGCACCGCACGCAACTGGGTGCCGTTTTCCATCAGGCCGGTAAAGTTGATATAAGGCGCGGCAGCCAAAATGCCCGGCACTTTTTCCACCCGCTGCTGGATCTCGGGCCAACCTTCGAACGGTTGATTAACCGGTTCGATCTCACCGTGCGGCACCACCGCCAGAATGCGGTTTTGCAGTTCACGCTCAAAGCCGTTCATTGCACTCAGGCCGACGATCAACACCGCCACCCCTAGCGCGATACCAATGGTGGAGATCACCGAAATCAGCGACACCATGCCGCCGCGCCGCCGGCCACGGCTAAAGCGCAGCGCCATCAGCAAGGAAAGTGGCGAAGCGCTCATTACTCGGCCCCCATCAGGGTCAAGTGAGATTGCAGATGGCCATCACGCATTTCCAACTGACGGCTTAAACGCCGTGCCAGTTGCAGATCGTGGGTCACCACCAGAAACGCAGTGCCCTGACGCACGTTCAGTTCACCCAGCAAATCAAAGATGCTGTCGGCGGTGCGCTGATCGAGGTTGCCGGTCGGTTCGTCCGCCAGCACCAGCGACGGGTTATTCACCAGCGCACGAGCGATCGCCACGCGCTGGCGTTCGCCGCCGGAAAGCTCAGAGGGTCGGTGCTTGCTGCGTTTTTCCAGCCCGACAGCCGCCAGCATTTCCAGCGCTTTTTCCTGCGCCTGTACAGGTTTCATACCGCCAATCAGCAGCGGCATCGCGGCGTTTTCCAGCGCGGTGAAATCCGGCAACAGGTGGTGGAACTGATAGATAAAGCCAAGCTGGCGGTTACGCAATTCGGCCTTAGCGGCGGAAGAGAGCGAATTCAATGACTGGCCCTTGTAGATCACTTCGCCGGAAGTGGGCGAATCCAGCCCTCCCAGCAGGTGCAACAAGGTGCTTTTACCGGAACCCGAGCTGCCGACGATCGCCATCATCTCGCCCGGTTGCATGGCAAAACTGACATTGCGCAGCACATCGGTATGCAGATTGCCTTCCTGATAGGTCTTGCACAGGTTGTCACACTGCAACAAAAGATGGTTACTCATAACGTAAAGCCTCAGCGGGTTGTACGGCGGCAGCGCGCCATGAAGGGTAAAGCGTGGATAACAGGGAAACCGCCATCGCCGCGACGGCAATGATCGTCACCTGTAGCGGATCAATCGCCACCGGCAGCGTAGCGCCGTCAAGCAAGACTCCCAGAATCGGCACCAGGTTGTTCAGATTACTGGCCAGCAGCACGCCCAGCAAGGTACCCAGCAGCGAACCGATAATGCCCGCACTGGCCCCCTGTACCATAAAGATCAACATAATCTGGCGCCGCGTCAGGCCCAGAGTTTGCAGAATGGCGACTTCGCCCTGCTTCTCCATCACCAGCAAGCTCAGAGAGGTAATGATATTGAATGCCGCTACCGCCACGATCAGGCTAAGCAGCAGCCCCATCATGTTTTTCTCCATGCGCACCGCTTGGAACAGCTCGCCCTTACGTTCGCGCCAGTCTTTCCATACGGTGCCTTCCGGCAGCGTTTGCTGGCTGAGGGTATCCACCTGCAACGGCTGTTGCAGGAACAGACGCCAACCGGTGATATTCCCCGCCGGATAACGCATCAGGCGTGAAGCATCCTGCTGGTTAGCCAACAGTTGGTAACCATCCACCTCACTGTTGGCGTGGAAAGTACCAATAATGGTAAATAGCCGCTGGCTTGGAATGCGGCCCATCGGGGTAAACTGGCTGGCGCTCGGCACCATAAGGCGCAGCTGATCGCCACGTTTGACGCCCAACTGCCCGGCAAGCTGTTCGCCGATGATGAGATTGTATTCGCCCGGCTGCAACTGTTGCTGCTTGACGTTAACCAGGAACGGCGACAGCGGATCGGCGTCATCCGGATTCACCCCGAGAATCACCCCCACAGCGACGCTGCGCGCGCTTTGCAACACCACGTCACCGGTGGTCAGCGGTGCGACGCGGGCCACGCCTTGCAACCCCTGCACGGCAGACGCCGGGAGTTGCTCAGGGTTGATCGAACCCTGTTTACTGGTAATCAGCGCCTGCGGCATTAAGCCCAAAATGTTGTTTTCGAGATCTTTTTCGAAACCGTTCATCACCGAAAGCACGGTGACCAATGCCATCACACCCAGCGTAATGCCAATGGTGGACAGCCAGGAGACAAACCGCCCAAAGCGGTCTGAAGCTCGCCCGCGCATATAACGCAGGCCAATGAATAACGCGACAGGTTGATACATGAAATCCGTTTAGTTGCCGTAGCTTAAGCACAATGAGCATGGATAATAATGGCTCCACCCGGTTTATGGAACCACCCGGCAGGTTTTATTCTCTTACCTGCGGTTAAATAACGCCCAACAGCAGCCTGGTGTATGCTTTTAGCTGTGTCAGTTTATTAGCCGCTGGGCTAGTATAAAGGAGGTAAAGGCGCACTGTTATTTGCGCCAGGTAAACAGGGTTTTGTGGTATTCACGCGTCAACCATCACGGTGAACACCACAAAAACTGTTATTCAATTCATTGATTAAAGATAACTGAATGAGCACTTCTGATAATAGCCGCCGTTCCTCATCATCTTCTCGTTACTCTCTACCTGACCGCGCGGGTGATTTGCGCCAACTGGGGCAACTGACCGGCTCTGCCTGTGCCGTTGAGTGCGCTGAGATCGCCGAGCGCCATCACGGCCCGGTGATGCTCGTCGCCCCGGATATGCAAAACGCGCTGCGGTTGCGTGACGAAATCCAGCAGTTTACCGATCAGAGGGTGACCAGCATTTCCGACTGGGAAACGCTGCCGTACGACAGTTTCTCGCCGCATCAGGAAATCATCTCGGCGCGCCTTTCCAGTCTGTACCATCTTCCGACCCTGGAACGCGGCATTATTATTCTGCCGGTCAATACCCTGATGCAGCGCGTTTGCCCGCATGAGTTTCTGCACGGCCATGCGCTGGTGATGAAAAAAGGTCAGCGACTTTCACGGGATCTCCTGCGTGCTCAGTTGGAGCAGGCCGGTTACCGTAGCGTCGACCAGGTGATGGAGCACGGCGAGTTCGCCACCCGCGGTGCGCTGCTCGATCTCTATCCGATGGGCAGCGAGGAGCCATACCGCCTCGACTTTTTCGATGATGAAATCGACAGCCTGCGCACCTTCGACGTGGATACCCAGCGCACCCTGAGCGAAGTGGATGCCATCAATCTGCTGCCCGCCCATGAATTCCCCACCGATAAAACCGCCATTGAACTGTTCCGCAGCCAGTGGCGTGAGCAGTTTGAAGTGCGCCGCGACGCTGAGCATATTTATCAGCAGGTGAGCAAAGGCACCTGGCCAGCCGGTATCGAATACTGGCAACCGCTCTTCTTCAGCCAGCCGCTGCCTTCTTTATTCAGCTATCTACCCGCCAATACGCTGATCGTTAACACCGGCAACCTGGAAAGCGCCGCCGAACGTTTCTGGTTGGATGTTAATCAGCGTTTTGAGAGCCGCCGGGTTGACCCGATGCGCCCTTTGCTGGCCCCCGATACGCTGTGGCTGCGCGTGGATGCCCTGTTCGCCGAGCTGAAAGCCTGGCCGCGTATGGCGCTGAAAACCGACGATCTGCCTGCCAAAGCAGGGAGTACCAATCTGGGTTATCAGACCCTGCCCGAT
The DNA here is from genome assembly GCF_057180605.1 of Serratia sp. HNCC26DJ206. Classification (NCBI taxonomy): domain Bacteria; kingdom Pseudomonadati; phylum Pseudomonadota; class Gammaproteobacteria; order Enterobacterales; family Yersiniaceae; genus Serratia; species Serratia sp. HNCC26DJ206. Next base: position 33,193 of record NZ_JBXUGP010000024.1, on the reverse strand, counting down.
CTGTCCGTCCAGGCCCAGCAGAAAGCTCCGCTGGATAATCTGCGCCGGTTTATCGAAAGCTTCAGCGGCAGCGTCATTTTCTCGGTCGAGAGCGAAGGCCGCCGTGAAACCCTGCAAGATTTGCTGGGCCGCATCAAGCTGAGCACCAGCCTGATCCAGCACCTTGATGAGGCGGAAGCGCCCGGCCGCTATATGATGATCGGCGCCTCCGAGCGCGGTTTTCTCGATAGCCTGCGCGACCGGGCGCTGATCTGCGAAAGCGATCTGCTGGGTGAACGCGTCAGCCGCCGTCGGCAGGATAATCGCCGCACCATTAATACCGATACGCTGATCCGCAACCTGGCGGAGCTGCACTCTGGTCAACCGGTGGTGCATCTGGAACACGGTGTCGGGCGCTATGTCGGCCTGACCACGCTGGAAACCGGCGGCATCAAGGCGGAATACCTGATCCTCTCTTACGCGGGCGAAGACAAACTGTACGTGCCGGTCTCCTCCCTGCATCTGATCAGCCGCTATGCCGGGGGCGCCGACGAGAATGCGCCGCTGCACAAATTGGGTGGCGATGTCTGGTCGCGGGCGCGGCAGAAAGCGGCCGAGCGCGTGCGTGACGTGGCAGCAGAGCTGCTGGATATTTACGCCCAGCGCGCCGCCAAATCAGGCTTTGCCTTTAAGCACAACCGCGAACAGTATCAGCTGTTCTGCCAAACCTTCCCGTTTGAAACCACACCCGATCAGGAACAGGCGATCAACGCCGTGCTGAGCGATATGTGTCAGCCGTTGGCGATGGATCGTCTGGTGTGTGGCGATGTCGGCTTCGGTAAAACCGAAGTAGCAATGCGCGCCGCGTTTCTGGCGGTGGAGAACAATAAGCAGGTGGCGGTCTTGGTGCCAACCACCCTGCTGGCGCAGCAGCACTTCGATAACTTCCGCGATCGTTTTGCCACCTGGCCGATTCGTATTGAGATGATGTCGCGTTTTCGCAGCGCCAAAGAACAACAGCAGGTATTGGAAGAAGCCGCAGAAGGCAAAGTGGATATCATCATCGGTACCCACAAGCTGCTGCAAAGCGATCTGCGCTGGAAAGATTTGGGGCTGTTGATCGTCGATGAAGAACACCGCTTCGGCGTGCGCCACAAAGAGCGCATTAAAGCGATGCGCGCTGACGTGGATATCCTGACGCTCACCGCCACGCCAATTCCGCGCACCCTGAATATGGCGATGAGCGGCATGCGCGACTTATCGATTATCGCCACCCCGCCTGCGCGCCGGTTAGCGGTAAAAACCTTCGTGCGCGAATACGATAGCCTGGTAGTACGCGAAGCCATTCTGCGTGAGGTGCTGCGCGGTGGGCAGGTGTATTACCTGTACAACGATGTGGAAAACATCGATAAAGCCGCTGAGCGGTTGGCCGAGCTGGTGCCAGAGGCACGTATCGCCATCGGCCACGGCCAGATGCGCGAGCGCGATCTGGAGCGGGTGATGAACGATTTCCATCACCAACGCTTCAACGTGCTGGTTTGCACCACCATTATCGAAACCGGTATCGATATCCCGAGTGCCAATACCATTGTTATTGAGCGGGCCGATCGCTTCGGCCTGGCGCAACTGCACCAGCTTCGCGGCCGCGTTGGGCGCTCACACCATCAGGCTTATGCCTACCTGCTCACGCCGCATCCAAAAACCATGAGTGCCGATGCGCACAAACGTCTGGAAGCGATCGCCGCGCTGGAAGATTTGGGCGCAGGCTTTGCGCTGGCAACCCACGATCTGGAAATCCGTGGCGCTGGCGAATTGCTGGGTGAAGATCAGAGCGGCCAGATGACCACTGTTGGTTTCTCGCTGTATATGGAACTACTGGAAAGCGCCGTCGATGCGTTGAAAAATGGGCGCGAGCCTTCGCTGGAAGATCTCACCAGCAATCAGACCGAAGTCGAACTGCGCATGCCAGCCCTGCTGCCGGACGATTTTATCCCAGATGTGAATACCCGTTTGTCCTTCTACAAGCGCATCGCCAGTGCGAAAAACACCGGTGAACTGGAAGAGCTGAAAGTGGAGTTGATTGATCGCTTCGGGCTGCTGCCGGATGCGGCACGCCATCTGCTGCAAAGCGCGGCGATGCGCCAGCATGCGCAGACCCTGGGGATCAAGCGTATCGAGGGCAACGAGCGCGGTGGGTTTATCGAATTCGGCGAGAAAAACCGCGTCGATCCGAGCTATCTGATTGGCTTACTGCAAAGCAAACCGCAGGTTTACCGCCTCGACGGCCCGGCCAAGCTGAAGTTTATGCTGGATCTCACCGATCGCCCGGCCAGGCTGAAGTTTATCGAAGAACTGCTGGTCGCCTTCAGGGAACATACGCTGGCGGCGTGATAATACCATGCTTACATGATGAACCCCCCCTGTGGGAGAGGGTTCATAACCCTATAACTTAATGATATTTAATTGGTTATTTTAAGTTATAGCTCCCAGATGCTTTTTGCTGCATTCGTCTGGGGGATGCTTCTACACAAAATCACTTCGTGCATGCTAGAACTTGTGCATGCTGCTGAATTTTCAGACGCAACCAGCGGCGTAACCGATCGCTATGTGTTCGTTCATGCCAGATCTGCATCATGTCGATGCTCGGTAAAACCAGCGGTAGCGGGTAAATACGCAGTTCAGGATCGTGCGCAACGGCCTCTTCGCCCAACGAGCGCAGGCAGGTGAGCAGCAATTCACTTCCCCTGATCAAGCGGCTTGGCGCAAGAAAACTGGACAGCCCGGCGACCACTTTCCGAGCCAATGCCTGACGCTGCAACTCACGATCAACCAGCCCGTTCAGATCGCCGGTCAACGTTGTCAGAACGTGCTCGCAAGCCAGATAGGTGTTCAGATCAAGTCCTTCATGCAGCAAAGGGTGCCCTGCGGCGGCCAACACCACAAAGTCTTCGCTCAACAGACGCTGCTGATGAAAAGTATCTGGAAGTTGCTCATAAAAACCCGCAATAGCTAAGTCACAGGTGCCCTTCTCAAGCTCTTCACGCGGCAATACTCCCCGCGTGTTATGGGTTATCAGCACCAGATTAGGGGCCTCTTGTCGCAATATCGGTAATAACCCCGGCAACAGAATCTGCTCCATGTAATCGGTCGTATAAATATGGATATGTTCTGCCCGCGCAAGAAAATCGCGCCCCTCACATTGATCGTAAAACGTCTCGATATCTTCAACCAGCTTTTGAACCTGGGGAGCAATTTGATGGGCTAGTGGCGTAGGGGCCAGCCCACGTGGTGCCCTGACAAAAAGCGGATCGCCAAACTCATGCCGTAACTTGTTGAGTTTATGGCTCATTGCCGGCTGACTCAGAGACATCCGCGCCGCAGCTTGTGAGGCGTTACGTTCCTGGTAAAGCACATGGAAAAACAGCAGCAGGTTAAGGTCTTTGCTAGATATATTCATTTTTTGAATACCAGAAATGAAAATTCTTAATTTTTAGAATTATAGCGAATAGCCTAAGCTGATCTCCAGTTAACTTATTCATGCGCTACGGCGCTCAACGGAGAAAATGATGAAAATCCTGATGGTACTGACCTCGCACGACAAGTTGGGCAACACGGGCCAAAAAACCGGCTTTTGGCTGGAAGAGTTTGCATCACCTTATTATGTTTTCCGCGATGCGGGTGCAGACATTACTCTGGCCTCCCCCAAAGGGGGCCAGCCACCTCTTGATCCAAAAAGCAACCAGCCGGATGCACAAACGACGTCCACTGATCGGTTCGCTCAAGACGCTACTGCGCAGCAAACTCTGGGAAATACCCTGAAACTGCAGGATGTTAGCGCCAATGATTTTGATGCACTGTTTTACCCCGGCGGCCATGGTCCATTGTGGGATTTGGCAGAAGATGCCCACTCTATTGCACTGATAGAACAATTCTTGGCACAGGGCAAACCGGTGGCGGCGGTGTGTCACGCGCCTGCGGTACTGCGTCATGCCAAAAACGCGGCAGGCAAACCATGGGTAATGGGAAAACAGGTCACGGGTTTTAGCAACAGTGAAGAAGAAGCTGTAAAGCTGACTCAGGTCGTCCCCTTCCTGGTAGAAGATATGCTCAAGGCTAACGGAGGCCACTATAGCCGTGCCGAAAACTGGCAGAGCCACGTCGCGGTAGATGGTTTGTTGATTACCGGGCAAAACCCGGCGTCTTCAGATGCTACGGCTGAAGCATTGTTAAAATTGCTCTAAGCAACTCTGGCCATTATAAAACCTTACTGACTCGGATATTTGTTATGCGATTAGCTAAATATATTACTGCACTGTTACTTTGCCTGGGTATAAGTGCCACCGCCTTGGCGGCAGAAACCCATGGGCGGATACTGGTACTGCTTTCAGGCGAAAACCAGTTACCGCTTAAAGGGGGAAAAACCTATCCGACCGGATATTACCTCAATGAATTTGGCGTGCCGGCAGATGGCCTGCAAAAAGCGGGATATGAACTGGTACTGGTTACACCCAATGGTCAGGCACCGAGCGTCGATCAACGTTCGGTTGACCCACTCTATTTTGGAGGTAATCGTACAGAAATGCTGCGCATTCAATCGGTGGTGGCAAACCTCCCCGGAATTAACAAGCCGCAGAAACTGACTGACGTACTTGCCAGTGACCTCTCTCAATATGCAGGTCTCTTGATCCCTGGGGGCCATGCGCCGCTGATCGACCTCGCCAATAACCCGCAGGTGGGCGAGTTGCTGAAGTATTTTCACTCTGCAAGCAAGCCCACAGCGGCTATCTGCCACGGCCCGATTACCCTGCTCGCAGCACAAGACGATCCGCAGGATTTTGAAGCTGGGTTGATTGATGGCAAAACGCCACAGGCGAAGAACTGGATATATCAGGGATACCGCATGACTATTTTTGCAGATGAAGAAGAGCGGGTTTTTGAGGAGTCGCTGAAGGGAGATAAGATCCGTTATTACCCGGCCAAAGCCATGGTAACTGCTGGCGGCGAGTTGACGCAGGCAAAGGCCTGGTCACCGAATGTCGTTGTTGATCGTGAGTTGATCACAGGTCAAAACCCATTCTCTGACCATGCTCTAACCAAAGCGTTGTTAACACAGTTACAAAATGGGCACTAAATGACCACGCACTAATGGTGCTACAGATGGAGCTTTGCAGGATAGCGTACCGTTGAACGCATAAATGCGTGGGATGAGTTCATAATACTTGTCAGCTAAGGCTAACCCATTCCCTTGGGGCCAGGATGAGGGGGCGATCACCGCACGACAAGCCCCTCACCCCGGCCCTCTCCCACAGGGAGAGGGGGCGACGTCTTTAGCCATTGCGCATAATTATGCGGTTTTACGCTTAACTGACCGGCATTAGGGATCATCACTCCCACCGGTCTCTATGCTCCAGTATGCGCTATGGGCATAGCACTGGTCAGATTTTGATATAGATTTGCCGGCGATATAGCATTGAACTGATAGACCAGTTGACGCAAAGGAACAGCAAGGCGTAAGCCAGTGAACTCGGGTAGTCACCTAATACGGGTCTTAACAATCCTTCGTAGACTAACTGGTGAATCGTGACCAACGCATCGTAACTGCCAAATGGGATAGTGTTTAGCAGCAAAGAAAGAAAAGCCGCGTTGACGTAGATAAACAGTGGGTTAATACCGAACGCTTCAAAAGGGCGACTCCAGGTTACCTTGCCCTGAATATCAATAATCCACATGAGTAATGCGAGGAAAGATGCGGCTAAGCCACAAGTCACCAATACAAAAGTGGGCGACCAGATCTTTTTATTGATCGGGCAACCATAGCTGAGTAAAAAGCCGATGAAGGTCAGGCTGGTGCCTATGATAAATAACGTTTGTACTTTCTGCTGAATATCCTTGGTGCGTGAAAGTATTTTGCCGCAATAAAAACCTAACAGGACATGGGCGATCGCCGGGAGCGTGCTCAGCAAACCTTCAGGGTCAATCGCCAGTCCGGCATCTTTATACATGTGGTTGACGCCGAGAACGGCCTGGTCGAGTCGCGAAATAATATTTTGCTCACTTTGCTCAAACCCATTGCCTGCAAGCAAAATTGCAAAATATCCCAACAGGAGCGTGACGATGATATGCGGGATGTACTTATGGTTGACCAAAAGGGCAATGATTGCGGTGGCTGCATAACAGATAGCCAAGCGCTGCATCACCCCTAAAATACGGATATGCTCAAAATTCCACAGTGAAGGCCCTAGTCGTTGCCAGAATTCAACTCCCTCAGCGGTAAGCTTGTAGGAGGTTCTGAGAAAAAGGGCAAACCAGGCAATCAGTAACCCAATCATAAAGATAACCAAGGTACGGGTCAGAATTTTGGTTATGTTCGCTGAACTGGCGGAGAACTGGCTTTTCTGGAGAGAAATATACGTAGAGATGCCCATAATGAACATGAAGAATGGGAAAACCAGATCGGTTGGCGTCAGCCCATGCCAAGAAGCATGGCCGAGAGGAGCGTAAACGTAGCTCCAAGAACCCGGGTTATTGACCAGAATCATTCCTGCGATTGTCATACCTCGTAGAACATCTAAGGAAAGCAAACGATTATGAGAGCTGGAGATTTTCGACATGGTATCTTTTTGTCCTGAAATTAAAGAAGGGTGGATACGCGTTATGCTTGAACCACAACAAGGCCTGCCAAGGTTGGCGACATCAGCCTTAATTTAATTTAAATTCATTCACTTGTGCTTCCTTGCCGTTTTAATAAACGTCGATATATGTACTAGTAAATAGGATGGTTTGATGCCACTCCTGTCACAACTCAAAAAAAAATAGCCTCCAGTGATTAATTTTATTAACCATTAATCCGTAAACCGGCGGTGGGTTAGAAAAAAGATTGATAAAAGAGTGGCGTGAACCCTTCCTGTGCAATCACTTGAAAGGTACATGTTTATAGTGTCACGATGGGGGCGTTTGCTGCCGGGGTGAGGTGTTTTTCGTGCGGTGATATTCCCCTCAGCCTGACCCTCTCCACAAAGGAGAGGGTCAGGCTGGCATGGGGTTAATTTTTACCGTTTAGCTCAGACCTTGTTCAGCACCAGTTGGCCGTTTCTATCCAGCGGGATCTGGGTGCCGGGATCGTGCTCCATACGGATTTTGCCCTGCTGGTTGCCTATCTGGTAGGTGACGTCATAACCCAGCATTTTCTGCGATTTATCGTAAACCGTTTTGCAGCGCTGCTGTGTGCTGGTGGTAGTGTCATTATTCTGTAGGCTCCCTTGAACCTGATTACCAGCGTAACCGCCACCTAAAGCCCCCACCACGGTTGCCACATCGCGGCCTCTGCCACCGCCGATCTGATGGCCAATCACGCCACCAGCGACGGCTCCCAACACCGAACCAGCAATGCGATTCTCATCCTGCACCGGCGCTCGGTGGGTAACCGTGACGTTACGGCATTCCTGACGTGGGGTTTTAATCGTTTCTTTGATTGGCGTTGCGGTGAGAACCTGCGCATATTGCGGACCGGCAGAAAACACGTCCAGACTGGCTACGGCAGCAATCCCCAAAGCGGCGGCAATCCCAATCCCAACACCGGCTAACATTGATTTGTTCACAGGAAGTCCTCCTGAATGTGTTACCACGCATTTTGTACCGGAAAATCTACCGACGTTGCACCACGTTTATTCTTCTGCGCATCGGCGGTACGCGGTCTCCGGTTTACGGCGTGCGCGACGCGCCGTCTGTAAACGAGATGAAGTCTGCGTAATAATCCGCCCCCCCGCAATAAGACTCAGTGAGCAAATAGCAGGAAAACCGCACCAATTCTTATCATTTGAGATAATTCTTAAGATATTTGCCTAGTAACCCCATATTCTCTGCTAGTCAATCACTCACCTACCGCTCATTCTGCGGCACGTTAGTATAAAAAAACCCACGCGGCGAACCTGCGTGGGTTTATCGATCTCACTAAAACGGTAAAGCGGTATCAGTGCATTTTCAGGCGCGGGCGGATCACGCGGTTGATCCCCCCCACCAGCATCATCAGGCCAGTTTTGGTATAGCCGTGCAGTGCTACCTGGTGCATGCGGTACAGTGAGATATACACCACGCGTGCCACGCGCCCTTCGATCATCATCGAACCTCGCATCAGGTTACCCATCAGGCTGCCGACGGTGCTGAAGCGCGAAAGCGATACCAGTGAGCCATGATCTTTATACACATAAGGCTTCAAAGGCTGACCATTTATCAGCGCCAGAATATTGGTAAAGCAGCGTGATGCCATCTGGTGCGCAGATTGTGCTCGTGGTGGTACAAAACCACCGCCTTCACGCGGGCAAGAAGCACAGTCACCGATGGCAAAGATGTTAGGATCGCGGGTGGTTTGCAGCGTGGTCTCTACCACTAACTGATTGATACGGTTGGTTTCCAGCCCGGCAATATCTTTCATAAAGTCCGGGGCCTTGATTCCGGCCGCCCACACCATCAGATCGGCATTGATAAACTCACCGCCCTTAGTATTCAGGCCATTTTCATCGGCGCTGGTCACCATGGTATTGGTCAGCACGCGCACGCCCAGGTTATTCAGCTCCTGGTGGGCTGCCGAAGAAATACGCGGTGGCAACGCTGGGAGAATGCGCTCACCGGCCTCAACCAGCGTGACTTTCAGCGCGCTGTTGTCCAGCCCTTCAAAACCGTAGCTGTGCAGTTGTTTCACCGCGTTATGCAGTTCAGCAGACAGTTCAACGCCGGTAGCACCACCGCCCACAATCGCGATGTTGACGCTTTCTTTATCGCCGGGTTTGGCCGAGAACTTCAGGAACAGGTTCAACATTTCATTATGGAAACGGTGCGCCTGATGCGGGTTGTCCAGGAAGATACAGTGGTCTCTCACCCCTGGAGTCCCGAAATCATTTGAGGTACTGCCGAGCGCCATCACCAGAATGTCGTAACGCAGTTCGCGCGCAGGAACCAGCTCAATGCCCTGCTCATCGCAGATCTGAGTCAGTTGCAGCGTCTGTTTTTCACGATCGATGTTGGTCAGCGAGCCGAGTTGGAAATTGAAATGGTGATTACGGGCATGTGCCAGATAATTCAGCGCATCAACGCCGTCATCCAGCGAACCGGTAGCCACTTCATGCAGCAACGGTTTCCATAGATGGCTGTGGTTGCGATCCACCAGCGTGATCTCGGCTTTGTTCTTGCGGCCCAATTTGTGCCCCAGACTGGTCGCCAGTTCCAAACCACCGGCACCACCGCCGACAATCACAATTTTCTTCATTGGCGTTGTCAAAATAACCCCCTAAATGTGAACCTATTGTTATCTAAGGGTAAAGAATAATATCCTTAGAATACAGTCAGTTCGCTTAAATTAAACCTGCTATCTGAGGCCAGAATAGCATGAGAGGTTATTTGGTCATACCAAAATTGATGTACATCAAACTTTTTTGGTTAAAGGCTGGACGAAGGGATTTTTTGGGGATTGTGATTCAAATAGTTAGCCCCCGATCACAATTTCGAATTTTATCGCTGGCCAACAGAAAAAGACGTGAAAGAGCCGAAAAAACCACAATGGCTGCCCTTTAGGGAGCTGCCATTGTGACCTTAAATAACGTTATAAAACTGTTACGCGAGAGTCTTGAACGCCTTAATGCGTTGCAGATGCGGCGAGATATTTTTGAACTTGTGCGTTTGCTGTTCGTCCCAGACGATCTCATAGTACTTGCCCAGCAATTCTGCGCTGCGCTGATTGTCTAGCACCTCATCATGGCGGGAAAGCACCACCAGACAGCGCTCGCGGTTTTTCTCACGAAAATCCTCCACACATTTGGTGGCAATGTCGCGATACTCTTCCGGCCGATCGATCTTGCCATGCATGTGTTCTTCCGGGTACAGGTTCGGGTTGAAAATCACCTGACGAATTCCGCACAGGAAACCGATACGTTCAGCCCAAAAGCCCCCCAAACCTACACCACAGATCAGCGGGCGGTTATCCCCTTCCTGCTGAACCGCTTTATCCACCTCTTTCAATAAATGCTGCATATCATGGCGTGGATGCAAAGTGCTGTAACTGATAAAACGCACGTCCGGATCGATGAACTGTAACTGCAAAACCTTTTCATGATTGCCGGGACTGTTGGAATCGAAGCCATGCAAATAGATAATCATGTAGATCCTCGCAACAAGCTAGGGGCCACCTGCCCCCATCATTAACGCCGCACGCGACGCCCTAATCATTCACCCTGCTGAACGCTGTTTGTGTTCTTCCCAGCGTTCGCTCAACGCGCTCAACTGCTGGTGCGCCTGCTGCCAGCGATCGGAATCGCGCAGTTCCTGACGGGTGAACTGACCGCGATGATATAACCGCTTCAGTTTTTCTACTTTGACCGGGGACAGGTTATCCAACACACTGACCGCACCTGCACGGTTATTACATACCAGAATCATATCGCAACCAGCATCCAGCGCCGCCTGACCACGCTCAGCGTAGCTGCCCATGATCGCCGCCCCTTCCATCGACAGATCGTCAGAGAAAATAATACCGTCAAAACCCAGTTCCTGGCGCAGAATCTGTTTCAGCCAGTAAGGCGAACCGCTGGCCGGGCGCGGATCTGCTTCAGTATAGATGACATGAGCAGGCATCACGGCATCGAGCAGATTACGGGCAATCAGTTCGCGGAAAATCGACATATCATGCTCACGAATTTGTGCCAGCGGGCGCGGATCGCGCGGGGTTTCTTTGTGAGAATCCGCCGTCACCGCGCCGTGCCCAGGGAAATGCTTACCGGTGGTTTTCATGCCCACGCTGTGCATCCCCTGAATAAAACGTTCGGACATCGCCAACGCCTGCTGCGGATCGCTGTGGAAAGATCGCTCACCGATCGCCGCGCTGGCATGGCCCAAATCCAGCACCGGAGCAAAGCTGATATCGATGTCTTGGGCGATCATTTCCGCTGCCATCAACCACCCTGCCTCCTCAGCTAACCGTCCACCTTCCTGCGCATCGTTGAGCGCCGCGAACGATTGTGCCGCCGGTAAACGGGTGAATCCTTCGCGGAAACGCTGCACGCGTCCGCCTTCCTGATCCACCGCCACCACCAGCCGATCGTGGGATGCCGCACGGATCTGACGCACCAGTTCACGCAACTGTTCGGCGTCGTGGAAATTACGGGTAAACAGGATCAAGCCGCCAACCGAAGGATGCTTTAAAATCTCACGTTCTTCTGCGTCCAACTCGTAGCCGACGACATCTAGCATTACTGGGCCCACGGCCACCTCACTTGATTAATTCATTGAGAACAGGGGGATGATAAACAAAAACGCCGGTATAAAGCTGCGCCCCAGCGCAAAAACTCCCGATCCCCGCTTTGCCACCAACGGACTTCAAACCACATCAGCATCAGGTAATCCACCCACGGCAGCCAGCGTTGTATCTGCGCAGCCAGTTGCCACCGATCTGCATAGCCCTGCTGCACATAGTGGCGTAAAAAATGTTGCTGGGCGGCAGGTGAGAACTGATTGAAACGAAACAGTGCGGCCAGTTCGAGGGCAATATCGCCGTCAGCGGCATACTCCCAGTCAATCAGCCTTAACCGCTCACCTTGCATCAGCAGATTGCCAGCATGAACATCCATATGTAACGGAGCCAACATTAACGGCTGCGGCGACGTGCGTTGCATAAATGCCTGTTGCCAACCTAGCCAGGCAGGGGTGATGCGCCGCCGGTCAAGCCGTTGCCAATAATGGGCAAACTGTTGTTGCAGATTCAACCGATAACCGCTTAGCGGCTGGTGATGCAGTTGAGCCATCAACGCCGCCAGTTCGCCACTTTCATTTAATGCCAGAAAAGACGATTCACTAACGCTTTCGCCTGTAAGCCATTGGACAATCAGCCAGCCAGACGTTTGCAGCAAAATCTGCGGCCCGACCCCCGCCCCACAGCGCTGCAACAAACGCCCCTCACGGCGGCGGCTAACGCCAAGCCCGTACTTATCCTGCGTCTGCTGGCGTGCCAGCAGATCTATCCCCTCACCTTCGATCCGCCAGCTTTCACCGGTCAGCCCCTGCACCGGGCTGAAACGACAACCGGCGGTATTGACCGCCGGTAGCCTGTGACTGATTAAGCGCCGAAGTTCAGCCTCACTGTTTGACGTCGCCATTACCCGACCAGACGATTTCACCGGTTTGTACCAGCATCAGTTGCATGTCCATCGTCGGGGCCTTTACGTCGCCACTGACGTCGCTATACAGCACGTACTGTGCATTGACGATACGCGCCAGGCCGATAGCTTTGCTGCGCGAACCCAGGCTGTCTTCCGCTGACAGGCCGAGCGTTTGTTTGGCGCTGGCCAACTGCGCTTCCGGCACGATGCTGAAGGTTTGGTTAGACGCCAACGCCTGATGCAAGGCAGAAGTCGCCTGCGCGATTTGCAACGCACCGTTGGTGTTATTTTTGACGCTGTCCAGCAGCAATACACTGCCGGTGCTTACGCCATCGGCTTTCAGCATGTCATTGACTAACGGCTGCACGCTGCTCAACCAGTCAAGCTGCTGGAGTTTCGGCGGCTGTGGCACCGGTTCGGGAGCGGGGGGTTGCGGTTTAGGTTCTGGTTGTGGTTGTGGAACCGGTTCAACGACCACGGGGGGTTGCTGCGGTTCTGGTGGATGCGACGGACAGCCGGTCAACACTAACGCAGCCAATGCCACAAATAGATACTTTTTCATTAACCCTCTCAACGGAACCCAAAGCTGATAAGAAACAACGCACTGTTTAGGGATTGTGCGTGATGTTCAATTAACGTGGTAACAACGGGCCCAGCACGCGTCCACCGACCAAATGCATGTGAATATGATAGACCTCTTGCCCGCCGTGGCGATTGCAATTAACGATCAGGCGGTAACCATCGTCAGCAATCCCTTCCTGCTCGGCAATTTTGGCCGCGACGGTGATCATGCGGCCCAACGCCGCTTCATGCGCGGGAGTGACATCATTCACGGTAGGGATTAGCACGTTCGGCACGATCAGAATATGGGTCGGTGCCTGTGGGGCGATATCACGAAATGCAGTGACCAACTCATCTTGGTAGACCACATCTGCTGGGATTTCACGGCGGATAATTTTACTGAAAATAGTTTCTTCGGCCATCTCAAGCTCCTTGTGCAATATAAAAAGATTTACGCAGTATGAGTGACAGATTCTACCGCTTTCAACCTGATTGCGCATTTCCTGCATTGAGTGATGGAGAATTACTCAACAAGCGCTGGTATCGCATCAGAACAGCCGTGCTTATGCTAGCCACTAATCAATTGCGGCGCATTGCTACGCATCCACTCGGCAAGCGAGTCCAGCGTTGGACGCAACGTTTTACCTAGTGGCGTAATCTGGTACTCCACTCGTGGAGGCACTTGTGCATACACTTTGCGGGTGACAAGACCACATTGTTCAAACTGGCGCAGTTGGCGCGTCAGCTCTTTTTGCGCAATCGGGGCGATCGCTCGTTGCAATTCACTAAAGCGGACCGGTCTATCGAGTTGTTAATTGATGGTGGCGTGGGGAACCTATCGTCGGTTTGAACGGTAAACCTGCGGGCTTGGGCTGAATGGGGATCTGAATGCGTCTCACCAACTGGTCACTAAAACTCAGTAAGGGGTCTGGGCCAAGAATTCGGGTAGCATTTCCGCCGATGAAAAAGCCCTGACCGACGGCCATAACACCATGCAGCAGACGACTCAACACTAGGTGCTTGCTCACGCAGTTACAGATCGGGTGACTCATCAATCTGTAACTGATCTCTGTGGACAATTAACGCGCCATCATCCGCTCCAATGCGGCTTTCACTGCATACCATTCATCATCAATGATGCTGAATCTGACCGAGTTGCGTTTACGACCATCCGGCATAATTCGCTCATGCCGTATGATCCCTTCCTGCTTGGCACCAATACGCAGGATCGCCGCACGGGATCTCTCGTTTAACTCATCAGTAGTGAACTGCACCCGCACCGCTTGTAATACCTCGAAGGCATAAGTCAGCAACAGATATTTCGCTTCTGTATTGATACCGGTGCGCTGCATCGATTGGCTCAGCCAAGTATGGCCAATTTCCATTTTGCGATTGAGGCGATCAAGCTTCCAGAAACGAGTGCTGCCAATGATGCGACCCGTAGCACGCTGTACAATAATAAACGGCAACATCGTTCCCGCTTCACGCCCTGCCAGCGCGGTCTCGATATATTTATCAACCGTGTCAGCATTCGGTACCACGGTCACCTTCAGCGTCCATAGCTCACCATCCGCAGCCGCATTAACCAATGCTTCACGATGAATTGCCTGTAATGGCCGCAGCTCCACCTGAGTACTCAACAACGACAAAGGTTCGAGCCTCTCTTGGTTATTCATCTTGATCAATAGACCTCTTCAGAATGAACGGGAAAGCAGCATCTCAATACGTTACCGAAAAACCATAAAAAATGAAATTCTCACCGCCATTCTCAATAAAAAATTAAAATGTTATCAACCTGTTATATTGATTTTCTTAGCAGTAATCCAGGGACGGTTGGCTTGTAGCAGCAAAGATGATAACCCCAATAACCCTAGAATACTTTCATTTGGGAGTTATTGGGGTTATTATTTTTCAATAGGACGAGATAGGGTGGGGAGATGAACAGTAAACAGATTGTGAAGGAGGTGGTTGCAGATGGATGGATTCTGGTCAGGGTTAACGGCAGCCACCACCATTTCACTCACCCGACTAAGCCAGGCTTAGTCACTATCCCGCACCCTAAAAAAGATTTACCGGCAGGCACGGTTAAGAGCATCAGGAAACAAGCGGGGATTTAATCCTGCTTTCCCGAAAGAGGTTTAAATTATGTTTTATCCCATTGCAATTGAAGCAGGCGACGATCAGCATGCATACGGCGTGATCGTTCCAGATTTACCCGGTTGTTTTTCAGCAGGTGACACTCTGGATGAAGCTATCTCAGCCGCCAAAGAGGCGATTAATGGTCATATCGAAGTTATGGTAGAAATGGGTCAGGATATTCCTGCCGTTTCCAGTGTTGGCAAATTAGCAAAGGATCCTGAATTCGCTGGTTATACTTGGGCTGTTGTAGACATTGATGTTTCTCGTCTGCTTGGTGGGTCAGAAAAAATTAACGTCACTCTTCCCAAATCGTTAATTGACCGTATCGACCGCTGTGTCGCCACACATCCAGAATTTAAAAGCCGATCCGCATTTTTAGCTGAAGCTGCGCTGTTGCAAATCAGCGGCATCCACCAGTAGCAGCCCCCGTATAATCCAGAGCAGCTTTCAGGCTGGTCTTTTTGTTTACCCAGCCAAGCTGCAAACAAAAAAAGGGAGACCATCGGCCTCCCCCATAAGCTCCCCAGCCTGAATCAGTGGTTACGGATGTACTCGTCCATATCTGTTTTCAGGTTATCAGACTTGGTACCAAAGATGGCCTGAACGCCAGAACCTGCGACCACAACACCCGCAGCCCCCAGTTTCTTCAGCCCAGCCTGGTCAACCTTGGATACATCGGCCACGCTAACGCGCAGACGAGTGATACAAGCATCCAGGTTAGTGATGTTTTCTTTGCCGCCGAATGCCTGAACCAAAGCTGCAGACATCTCAGAACCGCCCTGAGTAACCTGATCAGCCGTCGTATCTTCACGACCAGGAGTTTTCAGATCCAGTTTTGCAATCAGCACGCGGAAGATGGTGTAGTACACCAGACCGTAAATGATACCGACAATTGGGAACAGCCAGATTTTGCTGCTGTTGCCGCTCAGTACGATGAAGTCGATCAGACCGTGCGAGAAGCTGGTACCGTCACGCATACCCAACAGAATACAGATTGGGAATGCCAAGCCCGCCAGAAGTGCGTGGATCACGTACAGGATCGGCGCAACAAACATAAAGGAGAACTCGATCGGCTCGGTAATACCAGTCAGGAACGAGGTCAACGCGGCGGAGATCATGATACCGCCGACTTTAGCGCGGTTTTCCGGCTTAGCTGAATGCCAGATGGCAATCGCAGCAGCAGGCAGGCCGTACATTTTGAACAGGAAGCCACCGGACAGTTTACCCGCAGTTGGGTCACCCGCCATATAACGAGGAATGTCACCGTGGAACACTTGACCTGCTGCGTTAGTAAATTCACCGATTTGCATCTGGAATGGTACGTTCCAGATGTGGTGCAGGCCAAACGGCACCAGAGCACGCTCAACGACACCGTAAATACCAAACGCAACCACTGGGTTCTGATAAGCCGCCCATTGTGAGAAGGTCTGGATAGCCGTACCGATTGGAGGCCAGATAAAGGACAGAATCACGCCCAGAATAATCGCCGCCAGACCAGAGATGATCGGCACAAAACGCTTACCGGCAAAGAAGCCCAGGTATTCCGGCAATTGAATGCGGAAGAAGCGGTTGAACATGTAGGCAGCGATGGAGCCGGAGATAATCCCCCCGAGCACACCGGTATCGGCCAGGTGTTTGGCTGCGATCTCTTCGGCTGGCAGATGCAGAACCAGCGGAGCAACCACGGCCATGGTTTTCACCATGATGCCGTAAGCCACCACAGCGGCCAGTGCGGAAACACCGTCGTTGTTAGTGAAGCCCAAGGCCACACCGATGGCGAAAATTAACGGCATATTGGCGAATACAGACCCGCCAGCTTCTGCCATTACGTGGGAGACTACCATAGGCAGCCAGCTAAAGTTGGCGGAACCGACGCCCAGCAGAATACCTGCAATAGGCAATACGGATACCGGCAGCATCAGCGATTTACCTACTTTCTGCAGGTTTGCAAATGCGTTCTTGAACATAGTTGAGTGTGCTCCTGAGTAATGATGCTTTGCTACTTCTCGCGAATTTTCGCGCTGCAAGGAGGGGAGAAAACCCCTGCAATTCAGGGTGTCTGAGCACCCCTTGAATTTTTACGCAGAGTAAAATAAATACCCCGAGTAATGTTTGATGGCAGTCACGTTTCAATGAATAAGACCGTAGGCCTCTGTCTAAATCGCCTACTTTTTGTCTTTTTCGATGAAAAAGAGACCCACTACCGCCATAAAACGGGTGGGAACATTACCCGTTTCGGCGATTAATTACGAGCTTAAAAAGAATTGCGTTCCTATCAACTGCACCCTAAGCCTAGGCGAAAGATCACAATTTGATATGAAATAAGCGTGAAAAATTGGCGGTGGTCGCTTCTGCCAGCGTTTCCAGGCTTACGCCTTTTAATACGGCAAGATATTCAGCAACATCACGTACATAGGCAGGTTGGTTTTCTTTGCCCCGGTGTGGCACTGGCGCAAGGTAGGGAGAGTCGGTTTCCACCAGCATGCGATCCAGCGGCACATAGCGCGCCACCTCACGCAATGACTCCGCATTGCGGAAGGTGACAATGCCGGAAAAAGAGATGTAGAAACCCAGATCCAGCAATGCCTGAGCCGTGGGTAAATCTTCGGTGAAGCAGTGCAGCACCCCACCACATTCCTGTGCATTCTCTTCACGTAGAATAGCTAATGTGTCTTCGCGAGCATCGCGGGTATGCACAATTACCGGCTTGCTTAGTTCGCGGCCAATACGGATATGCTCACGGAAAGAAGCCTGCTGCAGCGGGATATTGTCTTTCTGGTAGAAATAATCCAGCCCGGTTTCCCCTAACGCCACCACCTGCTCTGCCGCCGCCAAGCGGCGCAGTTCAGCGTAATCGTAGCCATCTTCCAGGTTCAACGGGTGAACGCCGCAGGAGAAGGCCACATCGGCACGCGAGCCGATCAATTGTGTCATGGCTTGGTAACCCGGCAGCGTGGTAGCTACCGCCAGCACGTAGCCTACATCCCGCGCTTTGGCCTTTGCCAAGGCATCATCAACATTCTGATGCAATGCATCAAAATCCAGGCTATCAAGATGGCAATGCGAATCAACTAACAACATAGTAATAAACTCTTTTACAGCGAGTGGGGTTGTGAATAGCCAGCGGAGCCTAACATCTGCTCCCAGCTAAGTAACTGTTCGGTGAGCAATAGCTCGCGGTTAACACCAATAACGTTGAGCAATTGTTGGCGGCAATGCAACCACTGTTGCACGATCTGCTGCAATGAAGTGCTGCTCAGGCGGCTGGCCAGTTGCTGTACCAACGGTTGCTGATCCTGATTCAACACATAACCCACCGCCCCCTGTTGCCACTTCATTGCGTCTACCAACAAAGTGCACAGCCAGTGCAACCGTTCAGCGACGTCGTCATGATTAAGAACCGGGAGTAGCGCCAGCATATCGCGCTGCGGCAAGGCAGTATTCAGCGCCGTACACAGCGCCGTACGCTGCTGCCAGTACTGTGGTTGCAGTAACTGTTCGGCAGCAATCGGCGCACCGTCATGCAGCCGCAATGCAGTAAGACGATCGCTCTGATTACCCGGGGCCTGACGGTTTAACCATTGCAGACTAAGGGCTTCATCAGGGCTCGCCAGATGCCAATAAAAACAGCGGCTGCGTAGCGTAGCCAGCAGGCGCGAAGGTTCACGGCAGGCCAGTAAGAAGAAAGTGTTGGTTGGCGGCTCTTCCAGCGTTTTCAGTAACGCATTGGCCGCGGCCTCGGTCAGCAGTTCAGCCTGCGGCAGCCAAACCACCTTCGCACCGCCCTGCTGCGCGTGGGAGTAGAGGATCTCGATCACTTGGCGAATAGGTTCAATGCCCAAGCTGCTTTTGCCTTTTTCCGGCGCCAGCACGTGGTAATCCGGGTGGTTCCCCGCTAGCATCAACCGGCAGCTATGGCATTCCCCGCAGCTTTTTTCGCCATTGCGCTGCTGGCAGATCAGCCAGCGGCTTAATGCGTAAAGTAACGCCTCATCACCGTTGCCCGGTGCGGCATGCACAAGCAAGGCATGATGGCCGCGACCAGCCGCATATTGCCCCACCAACTGGCGATAAGGTCCGTTAAGCCACGGATACCAGTTCATTACGCCCCTTCCTGCTGTTGCAGCCACTGCGCTACCACTCGGCGAATATCGGCGGTCACCTGATCCAGTGGTTGGGCTGCATCCACGGTCACAATGGCGCTGTCTTGTGCAGCCAGTTGCAGATAGCGCTCGCGGGTGCGTTCGAAGAACGGCAACGCTTCCTGTTCAATACGGTCCAACTCACCACGCGCCCGCGCCCGTTGCAGCCCAACCAGCGGTGGCAGATCGAGATAGATAGTCAAGTCAGGGCGAAAATCGCCCAGTACGGTATCGCGCAGTGACGCCATCAACTGCGGATCGACCCCTCTTCCACCGCCCTGATAGGCTTGTGAAGAGAGATCGTGGCGATCGCCTACCACCCAGGCACCGCGTGCTAACGCGGGTTTGATCACGGTTTCAACTAACTGGACACGGGCGGCATACAGCATCAGCACTTCTGCTTTGATGGTCGGCAATTCGCCGTCAGTCCCGCGCTTGAACAAGTCGCGGAGTTTTTCTGCCAATGGCGTGCCACCGGGCTCACGGGTAAAAACGATATCGGTGATCCCCTGCTCGTTCAGCACGCTGACGATAGTGTTGCGCGCGGTAGTCTTGCCTGCGCCTTCCAGCCCTTCGATAACCACAAATTTACTTTTCATTCTTTTCCTTTAACACCTGGCGATAAGTGCGCACCGCCTCATTGTGGCTGGTCAGATTGGTGGTAAACGTATGCCCGCCCTTACCGTCGGCAACAAAATAGAGATAAGCCGTTTTTTCTGGATTGGCTGCTGCCTCTAATGAAGCCCGGCTCGGCATCGCAATCGGCGTTGGCGGCAAGCCACCGATCACATAAGTGTTATAGGGCGTTGGAGTTTCCAGATCTTTACGGCTGATGTTGCCAGTATAGCTGTCACCCATGCCGTAGATCACCGTTGGATCAGTCTGTAAACGCATCCCCAGGCGTAAGCGGTTGACGAACACCGAAGCCACCTTGGTACGCTCTTCCGCTATGGCGGTCTCTTTCTCAACGATTGAGGCCATGATCAACAACTCATCCGGCGTTTTATACGGCAGAGTGGTGTCTCTCGAATCCCAAATCTCCTGCAACGCCTTGTTCAGGCGCAGATGTGAACGTTTCAATAGCGCCAGATCGCTGGTTCCAGCGGTATAAAGATAAGTATCAGGATACAAGCGCCCTTCGAGACTGCTACCGGCGGGTAGCCCCAGCACCAGCGCAATCTCAGCCTCACTTTTACCCGCTAGGGTGTGTTTGACATATTTGGCTTGCTGCAACACTTGCAACCCGTCACGCAGGCGCGAGCCTTCGATAAAGCGCGCGCTGAATTGCGCCTCTTTACCACTCGCCAGCAGTTTCAGCATTTCACGCACCGTCATCCCCGGCGTGAAACGATAAGTACCCGCTTTGAACATGGCCAATTCTGGTTCCAGCCGCAGCAACCAAGGGAACCATCTGCCGTTGTGGATCAGTTTATCGCGCACCAATAGCCCTTCCAGCGCCACGCGTCCGGTACCAGCGGGCAGCTTGAAGAGGGTTTCCTGCTGGATCGCCAGCGGCATGTCAGCGAAGCGTTCAACTCTCTGGTGCCCCCAAAACGGCAGAGCCACAATCAGGACAAGAACCAGCAACGCAATTTTGAGCTTTTTTCTCTTCATCAATCAGCCATCATTAACAATGTGGACGCAAAAAGTCATACAGCTGGCGCGAGTGATAGCACCATGACTGTGCTTCATTCACTGGCAGCAATGGCATCAACGCATTGCTCACCAAGACCTCATCAGCATCGGCCAGCGTTTCCAGCGGTTCACTGACCAGGTGCAGTTGATATTCACTGCCTGTCAGTAACTCAATCACCCGTCGGCGCATCAACCCGGCAACGCCCGCCTGATCCAGATTCGGCGTAAAGACCGTTTTCCCTTTACGCCAGAATAAATTAGCCGCACAGCATTCCACCAGCATACCGGTAGTGTCAAGCACCAGCGCCTCGTGGGCATCAGTCTGGTCAAGATGCGCGCGAATCAACACCTGCTCCAGGCGGTTAAGGTGTTTCAACCCGGCCAGTAACGGGCTGCGAGCCAACGGGATCGGGCTTAACGCCAAACGGATCCCCTGCTCGCGCCATTGCAGATAATGCTGGGGGTAAGTGCTGCGTGAAATAATACGAGTGGGATGTTCGCAGCCGTGCGGACTGTAACCCCGCCCGCCGCTGCCACGCGTCAATACCGCTTTGACCACGCCCAATGGGATAGATTCTGCCGCATGCACCATTTCACGTTCAAACGCCAGCCAGTCAACGGCAGGCAACAGCAAACGTTGCGCCGCCTGCTGCATCCGGTCAATGTGCCAGGGCAAAAGATCGATTTTCCCTGCCACAACTCTCGCCGTAGTGAAACAGCCATCACCAAACTGCAAACCGCGATCGCTGGGTGCCAAGGCATCATGCTGTTGTCCGTTGATCCAGTACATATGTTCCCCCTCCCTATAGGCTTCACCACAGCATAACAGCCGCATAAAACGATAGCAGCAGAGGCACTACTGCCGGGCACATAAAAAAAGCCCGATCCAAAATGAACCGGGCTTTTATCAATTGCTGATGAGCTTAACTACACGCGACGGAAAATCAGCGAGCCGTTAGTACCACCAAAACCGAAGGAGTTACACAGGGTATACTCCATCTCTTTCGTCTGGCGTGCTTCGTGCGGAACAAAATCCAGATCGCAACCTTCATCCGGATTATCCAGATTGATGGTTGGCGGCACGGCCTGATCGCGCAATGCCAGCACGGTAAAGATTGACTCAATCGCACCTGCAGCACCCAACAGATGGCCGGTCATCGATTTGGTGGAACTGACCATCACGCTTTTAGCATTGCTGCCAAACACGGATTTCACCGCCTGAGCTTCGGCTTTATCACCGGCCGGCGTCGAGGTGCCATGCGCGTTGATATAGCCAATTTGTGACGCGGTTATACCTGCATCAAGCAGCGCATTTTCCATTGCCAACGCGGCGCCTGCACCGTTTTCTGGTGGTGACGTCATATGGTAAGCATCGCTGCTCATACCAAAGCCGACAACTTCTGCGTAAATCTTCGCACCGCGTTTTTTCGCGTGCTCGTATTCTTCCAGCACCATCATGCCCGCACCGTCACCCAGCACGAAACCATCACGGTCTCGATCCCAAGGGCGGCTCGCCGCCTGCGGGTTATCGTTGCGGGTAGAGAGCGCACGAGCAGCACCAAAGCCCCCCACGCCCAACGGGGTGCTGGCTTTCTCTGCACCACCGGCCAGCATCACATCAGCATCATTGTAAGCAATGATCCGCGCGGCATGGCCGATGTTATGGACACCTGAAGTACAAGCGGTGGCAATAGAGATACTTGGGCCACGCATGCCGTACATGATAGTCAGATGACCCGCAATCATGTTCACAATGGTCGAAGGCACAAAGAACGGGCTGATTTTCCGTGGGCCACCATTAACCAGTGAACTGTGGTTCTCTTCGATCAAACCCAAGCCACCAATACCGGAGCCAATAGCGGCACCAATGCGGCTAGCGTTGGCCTCGTTAATTTCCAGCCCCGCATCCTGCATGGCTTGCATGCCGGCGGCGATGCCGTACTGAATGAAGGCGTCCATCTTGCGCGCATCTTTGCGCGAGATGAAATCTTCAGAATTAAAATTCTTTACCAAGCCAGCAAAACGGGTTGCATAGGCAGTAGTATCGAAATGGTCGATCAGGCTGATGCCACTCTGACCGGCAAGAAGAGCGTTCCATGTGGACTCTACCGTATTGCCGACAGGAGACAACATGCCCAGTCCGGTCACAACTACTCGACGCTTAGACACGTTTGTCCTCCAAGGAGGGAAAATATGACACTAGGGATAGAAAAAACTTAGGCGGTCGAGTGACCGCCTAGATATGTTCGCTTACTGCTGGCTAGCGTTGATAAAATCAATAGCTGCCTGAACAGTAGTGATTTTCTCAGCTTCTTCGTCTGGAATTTCGGTGTCGAATTCTTCTTCCAGAGCCATTACCAGCTCAACGGTGTCAAGAGAATCAGCGCCCAAATCTTCAACGAAAGAAGCGTTATTTAAAACTTCTTCCTGTTTAACACCCAGTTGCTCAACAATGATTTTCTTAACGCGTTCTTCGATAGTGCTCATACTCTTAAATTTCCTATCAAAACTCGCTTTCGCGATGGTTTTCGTAGTGTATAAAATGTTGAAAAAGATGCAACTAAATCCCGGCTGGTCAAACCACGATTTTACGCTATTTTGCGGTTTTTGCCGCAAATAACGCAAATGGTTTTCACATTTTTTAAATCATGTACATGCCGCCATTGACATGTAACGTTTCACCGGTGATGTAGCCAGCCTCATCAGAGGCTAAAAATGCAACAGCGCTGGCAATTTCTTTAACGTCCCCAAGCCGGCTAGCCGGAACCTGGGCTAAAATGCCTGCGCGTTGATCTTCTGTCAACGCCCGTGTCATATCCGTCTCAATAAAGCCAGGTGCCACGACGTTGACCGTAATGCCACGTGAAGCAACTTCACGTGCCAAAGACTTACTAAAACCTATTAGACCGGCTTTAGCCGCCGCGTAGTTTGCCTGCCCTGCATTACCCATGGTACCTACAACAGAACCTATGGTGATGATACGGCCAAACCGCTTTTTCATCATAGCTCGCATTACCGCTTTTGACAGACGGAATACCGAGGTCAGATTAGTGTCCAGGATATCCTGCCACTCATCATCCTTCATTCGCATCAGCAGGTTATCACGCGTAATGCCGGCATTATTCACTAAAATGTCGATTTCGCCAAATGCTTCACGAATCGATTTCAGTACGCTGTCGATAGATTGAGCATCAACAACGTCCAACATGAACCCTTTACCGTTATCACCCAGATACTGACCGATCGCCTGCGCACCGCTTTCACTGGTGGCCGTACCGATCACTTTAGCACCGCGTGCAACAAATGACTCTGCAATAGCTCGGCCAATACCACGGCTTGCACCGGTGACCAGAACAACTTTTCCTTCGAAGCTCATTGTTTTCCTCTTTATTGTTCAAGCGCCGCTGACAAAGTGGCGGTGTCATTGACCGCCGCAGCCGTCAGGGTATCAACAATACGTTTGGCCAGACCGGTCAGAACTTTCCCTGGGCCGATCTCCAGCAGTGATGTCACGCCTTCTGCTGCCATAAACTCCACGCTTTCAGTCCAGCGCACCGGGCTGTACAACTGGCGCACCAACGCGCTGCGAATAGCTTCTGGCGAAGTTTCAGCACGGACATCAACGTTATTGACCACCGGCACCTGCGGCGCACTGAATGTCACGTCCTGCAACGCTACCGCCAGTTTATCGGCAGCAGGTTTCATCAATGCGCAATGCGAAGGAACGCTCACCGGTAATGGCAGCGCACGCTTGGCGCCAGCAGCCTTACAGGCAGCCCCCGCGCGTTCAACCGCATCTTTATTGCCTGCAATAACCACTTGCCCCGGCGAATTGAAGTTTACCGGCGAAACCACCTGCCCTCGGGCAGATTCTTCACAAGCTTTGGCAATGGCTTCGTTGTCCAGACCGATAATCGCGTACATGGCACCGGTACCTTCCGGTACGGCTTCCTGCATCAGTTTACCGCGCAGCTCTACCAAACGGATTGCCGCAGCAAACTCCAGCACGCCCGCACACACCAGCGCTGAGTATTCACCCAGGCTGTGGCCCGCCATCATGGCTGGGGTTTTACCGCCCTGCTGCTGCCAGACGCGAAAAACCGCCACCGATGCCGCCAGCAGTGCTGGCTGGGTCTGCCAGGTTTTGTTCAGTTCTTCTACCGGACCTTGCTGCACCAGTTGCCACAGGTCGTAACCCAAAGCCGAAGAAGCTTCGCTAAAAGTCTGTTCCACGATCGGAAACTGTGCGGCCAAATCGGCCAACATGCCAACGGTTTGTGATCCTTGACCTGGAAAAACAAAAGCAAATTGCGTCATTTTTATCTTCCTGTTAAATCAAAAACGAACCAGCGCCGAACCCCAGGTAAAGCCGCCGCCAAACGCTTCCAGCAACACCAACTGACCACGCTGGATACGCCCATCGCGCACGGCCTCATCAAGCGCCGACGGTACGGAGGCAGCAGAGGTGTTACCATGACGATCGAGCGTCACCACCACTTTATCCATCCCCATACCCAATTTTTTCGCTGTTGCGCTGATGATACGCAGGTTGGCCTGATGCGGTACCAGCCAATCCAACTCGCTGCGATCCAAATCATTGGCTTTCAGCGTTTCATCAACAATATGTGCCAGTTCAGTCACTGCCACTTTGAAAACTTCGTTACCTGCCATGGTGACATAGGCCGGTTGATCCGGGTTCTGACGATCTTTGTTAGGCAGAGCCAGAAGATTGCCGTAACGGCCATCGGCATGCAGATGCGTTGAGATAATCCCCGGCTCTTCGGATGCGCCCAGCACTACCGCGCCCGCACCATCACCAAACAGGATGATAGTGCCGCGATCTTCAGGATCCAGCGTGCGTGACAGTACGTCTGAACCGATCACCAACGCATGTTTCACCGCGCCATTTTTCACATACTGATCGGCCACGCTCAAGGCATAGGTAAAACCGGCGCAGGCCGCAGCAATATCGAAAGCCGCACAATCCACAATACCCAACATCTGCTGCAACTGGCAGGCAGAGCTTGGGAACGCATGGCTCGACGTGGTGGTTGCCACCACGATCAAGCCGATATCTTCTTTAGCCACACCTGCCATTTCCATGGCGCGGGTCGCGGCCTGGAAGCTCATGGTTGCCACGGTTTCATCGGCAGCAGCAATACGACGCTCACGGATACCGGTACGCGTGACGATCCACTCGTCAGAGGTATCCACCATTTTTTCTAAGTCAGCGTTGGTGCGCACTTGTACGGGTAAATAACTCCCCGTACCGAGAATCTTTGTATACATGTACGATCAGTCACTCTTGGGTAATACAGCTTCAAGGCGCGCAGCAATTCTGTCAGGAACTTGCCGCTGCACCGCCTGCACAGCCTGTTCGATAGCGACCGCGAACGCGCTTTGGTTCGCCGCGCCGTGGCTTTTGATTACGGTGCTCCGCAATCCTAACAGACATGCACCATTATACTGGTCGGGGTTCAGATGACCGAAACGCTTTGCCACCCTTTTTTGCAACCATCGGCCCAACAACTTCAACCACCATGCCTGCTTGCCACCCTCTGAGGATGACTTCAGCAGCGATAAGAACATCCTTATCACACCTTCCATGGTTTTCAGGGTGACGTTACCCACAAAGCCGTCGCAGACCATGACATCGGTTTTACCGGTGAGCAGATCGTTTCCCTCCAGGTAACCAATATAGTTGATTGCCGGAGTATTTTTTAGCACGGCCGCAGCTTCGCGGATATTATCCAGGCCTTTGGTCTCTTCTTCACCAATGTTGAGCAGCGCCACACGGGGCTGCGCAATGCCCAACACTTCTTCCGCCATCACCGCCCCCATCACCGCAAATTGCACCAGCATGGTGCTGTCGCACTCCACGTTGGCCCCCAGATCCAGCACCACGGTCTTACTGCGCCGCTGATTCGGTAGCACCGTCATCAGGGCCGGGCGCTCAATGCCGTCCAGCGGCTTTATCAGCAATTTGGCCAGCCCCATCAAGGCACCGGTATTACCCGCACTGACACAGGCCTGCGCTTCACCACTTTTAATCAGTTCCAGCGCAATACGCATGGAAGTCCCACGACTGGCGCGGATCGCTTGTGAAGGTTTGGCATCGCCAGCAATAACAAACTCGGCGGGCACAACTTGCAAGCGTTCCAGCAGAAGCGGATCGGCTTTGGCAAGTAAAGGAGAGATGATGTCGGGATCGCCGACGAGCAGGAGATGAAGCTGTAAATTAGAGGCCAGTGCCTGCAATGAAGCAGGCACTGTGACGCAGGGACCGAAATCCCCGCCCATAGCATCTAACGCCAGGGTTAGACGATTCAAAGTATCGCTGACTTAGCCGATAACCTTGCGACCGCGGTAGAAACCGTCGGCAGTGATGTGGTGACGACGATGAGTTTCACCAGAAGTCGCATCTACAGACAAGGTGGTGGTGGTCAGCGCATCGTGTGAACGACGCATGCCACGTTTGGAACGGGTTGGTTTATTCTGTTGTACGGCCATGGACCTTACTCCTCAATTACTTACGCTTTAAACTGGCTAATACGGCAAATGGGTTTGGTTTCTCCGCCTCTGGAGGCAGTTTGCCAAACACCATGTCCGCTTCGGACACTTCACAGTGTTCAGATTCATGTACCGGAACGACAGGCAGCGAGAGAATAATTTCATCTTCAATCATTGCCAACAGATCGACTTCGCCAAACTCGTCAACTTCGATCGGTTCGTACGCTTCCGGTAATGCCTCAGCCTGCTCATCATTGACGACCGGGCTAAAACAATATGTTGTGTGAACATGATGCTCGAACGGGACGTTACAGCGTTGACACATTAGCGTTACCGCAACATCTGCCTGCCCTGTTATCACCGCGAGGCGCTGATTGTCGATATCAAACGACAACGAAACCTCGACATCACTGTCCACACTGACCACGGAGTCGGCAACACGTGTAACCTGCTCAGAACCATAGACACCAACATAGTCCAGGCGTTTCTGAGCGGTACGTACCGCATCAATGGTCAAGGGTAATTTTACCTTTTGCATAGGGCGCGCATATTAACTTTGTAACGACATAGAGTCAAAGAAAAAGGCCGTAAAACGGCACCTTTCACCAATATTCGCTTCCACAGCGGCCGACAGTTTAAAATGGCTGCCTTATTAACGCTACGGTTTGCGAAAAAAATATATGCAAAGAATATTACTTGCCTCAACATCGACCTACCGCAAAATGCTGCTGGAAAAATTACAGCTGCCTTTTATTTGTGCAGCACCGCAAGTGGATGAAACGCCATTGGCTGGTGAAAGTGCCGAAGCTCTGGTATTGCGGCTTGCAACTGCCAAGGCTCAGGCACTTGCCATTGCTTATCCTGATCATCTGATTATCGGCTCCGACCAAGTCTGTGTCATCGACGGTCATATCACCGGCAAGCCGCACACCGAGGAGAATGCCCGCGAGCAACTGCGCCAAGCCAGCGGCCAAAAAGTCACCTTTTATACTGGACTGGCACTTTATAATAGCCGTAGCCAGCATATGCAGGCGCTGTGTGAACCCTATCATGTCCATTTTCGACCGCTAACCGATGCCGAGATCGCAGCCTACGTGCACCTGGAGCAACCACTCAACTGTGCTGGCAGTTTCAAAAGTGAAGGCTTGGGTATTGCCCTGTTTGAACGGCTTGAAGGGCGCGATCCGAATACGTTGATTGGTTTACCGCTGATCGCACTGCTGGAAATGTTGCGGGCTGAAGGGATCAACCCGCTGGCATAAGGCTATTTTGCGGTTTGCTTGCGCAAAACCTGTAGGCAATGCCGCAACTCATCGTCCATTGGCGCTTCGATACGCATCGTTTCGCCGGTGGCCGGGTGTTCAAAGCGTAATGCCGCCGCATGCAGGAACAGACGCTTTAGCCCGCTGCCCGCCAGTTGACGATCAAACTCACGGTCACCATAGCGATCGTCAAAAGCGATAGGATGCCCAGCGTGCAAGGTATGTACGCGGATCTGATGAGTCCGCCCGGTGATCGGGCTGGCTTTCACCAGCGTGGCATGCTCGAAGCGCTCTTCCACCTTAAAACGGGTTTCCGAGGGTTTGCCTTCGCTGCTGACGCGTACGATACGCTCCCCACTTTGCAGGATGTTTTTCAATAACGGTGCCTGAACCACCTTACAGTGCGATTGCCACTGACCACGCACCAAGGCCAGATAATCTTTCTGCATCCCTTTAAGGCGCAATTGCTCATGCAATGAACGCAGCGCGGAACGCTTCTTGGCGATCATCAGCACGCCAGAGGTATCACGGTCCAGACGGTGTACCAACTCCAGAAATCGTGCCTCAGGCCGCAACGCGCGCAGCCCTTCGATCACGCCAAAACTCAGGCCGCTGCCGCCGTGTACCGCAGTCCCTGAAGGTTTGTTCAGCAGCAACAGATGATCGTCCTCATAAAGGATGCAATCGGCTAACGCCGCCACTTTATCCAGTTTGACGGATACCGGTGCGTCCTCACGTTCAGCCACGCGCACTGGTGGAATGCGCACCACATCACCAGCCGCCAGTTTATATTCGGCTTTGATGCGACCTTTATTTACCCGCACCTCACCCTTACGCACGATGCGATAAATCATGCTCTTAGGTACGCCTTTAAGACGGGCCAGCAAAAAGTTGTCGATTCTTTGACCGGCTTCATCGTCAGAAATCGTGATTAATTGTACTGCGGGAATGTTCGTTTTCATGAGGCGGGATTCTAAATAGAGCGAGTAAATAGCGCCACCTCTTTTTATGTGCTTAACTGTCATTCTGACTGCAAGAGAAATTACAGCGAACAATAAGGCAGCAAGCCGGTTTGAACGTTTGCGATTTCTTCCGCAGTTAAGGAAAAGTCACCTTGCTATAACGGTGTCAGCAATGGAATAATGAAGTGACTTTCCGTGCTGATTCCCGTTAAAACAGGGAGAAGTGTGGAATTATACAGTTTGTCTGGTAGCACAAAAACGCAGCAATGGCGTAAGACGTAATGTGAAATCAAACAATTAGCGGGCTGCGGGTTGCAGCTTGGCCGGCAAATGGAATCAGCTCTGTCGACGTAAATCAGAGGCTATTCCCTGAGTCAAAAAGCGCTGTTTTCACAAAGAAATACAGGCTTACCGAGATAATGCGCCCCTATGCAGGCGACAACCGTGAGGTTGACGGCTTTGCGAGAAGACACGGGGTTTTCGGTTTTTAACCCGGCCATGAGGTTATTTTGCCCGCAGCTTTGTCGATAATGTAAAAATAACGAGTAAGTTAAGATGAAAAGAATGTTGATTAACGCAACTCAGCAGGAAGAGTTGCGTGTTGCCCTTGTAGATGGACAGCGGCTGTATGATCTGGATATTGAAAGTCCAGGCCATGAACAGAAAAAAGCGAATATTTACAAAGGCAAAATCACTCGAATCGAACCCAGTCTTGAAGCAGCGTTTGTAGATTACGGCGCAGAACGACATGGTTTCCTCCCCCTGAAAGAAATCGC
Source organism: Serratia sp. HNCC26DJ206 (assembly GCF_057180605.1). Lineage (NCBI taxonomy): Bacteria > Pseudomonadati > Pseudomonadota > Gammaproteobacteria > Enterobacterales > Yersiniaceae > Serratia > Serratia sp. HNCC26DJ206. The sequence goes on along the minus strand of NZ_JBXUGP010000024.1, from coordinate 3,084 downwards.
TCGCGAATATTTCCCCAGCAATTACTCTTCCCATGGTCGCCCGAACATCAAAGATGTGCTGCGCGAAGGCCAGGAAGTTATCGTTCAGGTTGATAAAGAAGAGCGCGGTAACAAAGGCGCGGCATTAACCACCTTTATCAGTCTGGCCGGTAGTTATTTGGTACTGATGCCGAACAACCCGCGTGCCGGGGGAATTTCCCGCCGCATCGAAGGTGACGACCGTACCGAACTGAAAGAAGCCCTTTCTTCCCTGCAATTGCCAGATGGCATGGGCCTGATTGTCCGTACCGCAGGCGTGGGTAAGTCTGCCGATGCGCTGCAATGGGACCTCTCTTTCCGCTTGAAGCATTGGGAAGCGATTAAAAAAGCCGCCGAAGGTCGCCCTGCGCCATTCCTGATCCATCAGGAAAGTAACGTTATCGTACGTGCCTTCCGCGATTATCTGCGCCCTGACATCGGTGAAATCCTGATCGACAACCCGAAAGTTCTCGATCTGGCCAAAGAGCATATCGCAGCCCTGGGCCGCCCGGATTTCAGCAGCAAAATCAAGTTGTACAGTGGTGAAATCCCGCTGTTCAGCCATTATCAAATCGAATCGCAGATCGAATCTGCATTCCAACGTGAAGTGCGTCTGCCTTCTGGTGGTTCCATTGTTATCGACACCACCGAAGCCTTGACCGCTATCGATATCAACTCCGCGCGTGCAACCCGCGGCGGAGATATCGAAGAAACCGCGTTTAATACCAACCTGGAAGCCGCAGACGAAATCGCCCGCCAGTTGCGCCTACGTGACTTAGGTGGCCTGATCGTTATCGACTTTATCGACATGACGCCAGTGCGACATCAGCGTGAAGTGGAAAACCGTCTGCGCGATGCGGTCCGTCAGGATCGTGCCCGTATCCAGATTGGCAGAATCTCGCGTTTCGGCCTGCTGGAAATGTCGCGTCAACGCCTCAGCCCATCCCTGGGTGAATCCAGCCATCACGTCTGCCCACGCTGTAGCGGCACGGGTACCATTCGTGATAACGAATCGCTGGCGTTGTCGATTCTGCGTTTGATCGAAGAAGAAGCGCTGAAAGAGAACACCAAAGAAGTTCATGCCATCGTTCCCGTTCAGGTGGCTTCTTACCTGCTGAACGAGAAGCGTGAATCTGTCAGTGCGATCGAAAAACGTCAGGGTGGCGTGAAAGCGATCATCGTGCCTAACGATCAAATGCAAACTCCGCATTATTCGGTACTGCGCGTGCGCAAGGGCGAAGAAACCCCTACCCTCAGCTACCTACTGCCGAAACTGCATGAAGAAGAAATGGCTCAGCCACAGGAAGATGCGCCAATTGAGCGCAAGCGTCCTGAACAACCGGCTTTGGCTTCCTTCTCCTTGGGTGCTGATGCTCCACCGCCGGACGAAGAACCTGCTGTTGCCAAACCTGTAGCCGCCGTCAAACCGGCAGCACCAGTCGCAGTGGAAACCAAGCCTGGTCTGTTAAGCCGTCTGTTCGGTGGCCTGAAATCTTTCTTCGCCAGCGAAGAAGAGCCGAAAACCGAAGCCCAACCGGCAGAAGTTGTTCAGACAGAAAACAGTGACAACCGCCGTCAAGATCGTCGTGGTCAACGCCGTCAGGGTACTGCCCGTAATAAAGAACGTGGCGAGCGTGGGGATCGTAAAGAGCGTGGCGAGAGCCGTGACAATCGCGAGCGTGATAACCGTGAACCGCGCGAAAACCGCGAACCACGTGAAGGCCGTGACGATCAGCGTCGTAATAACCGCCGCAATGCACAACAAACGGCACCTGTTGTTGTTACCGATGAAGTCCAGACTGAAGAAGCCGCTAAAGCACAGCGTGATGAGCAACAGCAACGCCGTGAACAGCGCTCCGAACGTCAACGCCGCCGCCAGGAAGAAAAACGCCAGGCTCCGCAAGACGTCAAAGTGCTGGAAACCGTTGATAGCGAAGTGGTCAGCAACGACGAAGATCAGGAAGAGCGTCACCAGCAGCCAATGCAGCGCCGTCAGCGTCGTCCGCTGTCGCAGAAAGTTCGCGTACTGTCTGCGGAAGAGGAACTGCATCGTGCAGCAGAAGAACTGCTGGCACCCAAAGCGCTCCCAGTGAGAGCTGAAGTGCCTCAGGTTGTCGTAGCGGCAGAAAACGTGAAACTGCTGCCTGAAACCGTTGCTGTTCATTCTGAAGATAATGCACAGGCAGACAGCCGTAATAACGGTGAAAACGGCATGCCACGCCGCTCACGCCGCTCACCGCGACACCTGCGCGTTAGCGGTCAGCGTCGTCGTCGTTATCGTGACGAGCGTTATCCTAACCATTCTCCAATGCCATTGGCCGGTGCTTTTGCATCACCAGAAATGGCGTCAGGCAAGGTATGGGTAAGTTACCCTGTCACTCAAGTGACGCAACTGGCTGAGCCAACTGAAGTTCAGGTGGAATCTGCTGCTGATATCACAACTGAAGTCGTCGCTGTCGCCAGCATTGCTGCTCCGGTTATTGCACAAGCCGTGCAGGAGCAGCAAGTGGTTGAAACTCAACCTGTTGTAGAATACGCAGAACCACAAACCGAAGTCAGTCAGGCTACCATCAGCAGCCCAGCGGCCGAAGATGTTGTACAACCTGTAGAAGCTCCGGTTGAAACTGTGGCTGAAACATTCATTAGCCTTGTAGTTGATGTGCCAGCAGAAGTCGAAGCTCCAGCGTTCGCAGCCGTTCCTGAACAGGAAATAGCAGCACAGCCGGAAGTTGAAACCGAAGCGGTTCAAGAAGTGGTACAGGAAACGGTTTCTGCTCCTGTGCAGCAACAGCAAGTTGTTGAACAAGCACCGTCTTCACCTGTTCAGGACGTGCCGGATGTGCTCTATAAGCATATTGCTACCGCTCCGATGACCAAGGCACCGGCTCCAAGCTACGAGCCAGAAGCACCTAAGCAAAGTGAATGGCAGCGCCCTTCCTTCAATTTTGAAGGCAAAGGTTCTGCTGGTGCTCATGCAGCGGCCAATCAAGCCACTGCGCCAGCCACTAAACCGCAGCCAGTTAACGACTAAGTAACATACTGCTCTGTTAGAAACCCGCCTCTTCT
>NZ_JBXUGP010000023.1:0-101316 GCF_057180605.1 Serratia sp. HNCC26DJ206 | reverse complement strand
TTTGTGTGCTGATATGGCTCAGTTGGTAGAGCGCACCCTTGGTAAGGGTGAGGTCCCCAGTTCGACTCTGGGTATCAGCACCACTTTATTAAAGTGGTTTAGAAGTTCGGCAGAAAAAGAATTAAAGAATTTGCTTGGCGGCAATAGCGCGGTGGTCCCACCTGACCCCATGCCGAACTCAGAAGTGAAACGCCGTAGCGCCGATGGTAGTGTGGGGTCTCCCCATGCGAGAGTAGGACACTGCCAAGCATCAATTAAGCCGAGAGGCCATCCGCAAGGATGGCCTTTTTGCTTTTCTAGTCTACCAAATCCTCCTTTTCCTCTCTGGCAATGAAACATTTTCACCTTCCTGTTGAAGACTCGACATGGTGGTAAAAAAACGTTATCTTCAGGCATCTAGAAGTCTAAACGTATAAATGGATATGTGAGGGTTAGGCGATGCCGATTCGTGTTCCTGATGAGTTACCTGCGGTGAGTTTCTTGCGCAATGAGAATGTCTTTGTGATGACATCTTCACGAGCAAAAACACAGGAAATCAGGCCGTTAAAAGTGCTGATCCTCAACCTGATGCCAAAAAAGATCGAGACTGAGAACCAGTTCCTGCGCTTGCTCTCCAATTCTCCGTTGCAGATCGATATCCAACTGCTGCGTATCGACAGCCGCGAATCGAAGAACACGCCTGCCGAGCACCTGAACAATTTCTACTGCGACTTTGAAGATATTCAGGATGAGAATTTCGACGGCCTGATCGTCACCGGCGCGCCGTTGGGCTTGGTTGATTTCTGCGATGTTGCCTATTGGCCGCAGATCGAACGTGTGATCGATTGGGCTAAGAACCATGTGACTTCCACGCTGTTTGTCTGCTGGGCGGTCCAGGCGGCGTTAAACATCTTGTATGGCATTCCAAAGATGACTCGAGAAGTGAAACTCTCGGGTGTGTATCAACATCAGACGCTGCAACAGCATGCCTTGCTGACCCGTGGTTTTGATGAAACCTTCCTGGCTCCGCATTCGCGCTACGCCGATTTCCCTGCCGACGTTATCCGTCAGTATACGGATCTGGATATTCTGGCCGAGTCGGAGCAGGCTGGTGCCTATCTGTTCGCCAGCCGTGACAAGCGCCTGGCATTTGTTACCGGGCATCCTGAATACGATACCCTGACGTTGGCGGGTGAGTATTGTCGTGACAACGATGCAGGTCTTAACCCTAGCGTTCCGCTAAATTATTTCCCTAACGACAACCCTGAACTTCCCCCCAAAGCTTCATGGCGCAGCCATGGTCACTTACTGTTTGCCAACTGGTTGAATTACTACGTCTACCAGATCACCCCGTTCGATCTGCGTCATATGAATCCCACTCTCGAGTAACATTTCCTCCTGACATGGTGGCTGAATCGAGGCCACCATGCACTGTTCTGCGGTTTTCCTCCCTCTTTTTCGACGCCTTGTTACCAATAATTCCTTTTAAAACAATTTACTACATCACTCCCCCTACTTTATCGGAATTGGATTCCTAGTTTGTTATCAATGATAAATTCTGTAATTTATTGATAATAAAAGGTTAATAAAATATTTAATAAAAAAATGGAAATCGTTTTTGATTTTTAATTTTTGTTGGTTATTCTAGAGTCAAAAGGGCTGATATCTAACCAATTAGCGGTTGTGTTTTCACCCTGAAATGCCGTGGTATCCGACAATAATACTTCACTCAGCCAGCAATGGCGGAGCGGGATGATGGGAAGGAGCAAGACAATGATGCAACAGATAGCAGGCACGGAGTTAACGTTTACGCGGGGTTTCAGCGCAACTGAGCGGCAGGTGTTAACGGATGATGCCGTCGAATTCCTGGCGGAACTGGTGGTGAAGTTTACTCCGCAACGCAACAAGCTATTGGCTGCACGCGTCTGCTGGCAGGAAAATATCGATCGCGGCGGTTTGCCGGGATTTATTTCGGAAACCGATTCCATTCGTAATGGTAGCTGGAAAATTCGTGGTATTCCTGACGATTTACGCGATCGTCGGGTCGAGATTACCGGCCCTGTTGAACGCAAGATGGTGATCAATGCGTTGAACGCCAACGTCAAAGTATTCATGGCCGACTTCGAAGATTCGCTGGCCCCAAGCTGGGACAAAGTGATCGAAGGGCAAATCAACCTGCACGACGCGGTGAACGGCACTATTTCCTATACCAACGAAGCGGGCAAGATTTACCAGCTCAAACCGAACCCGGCGGTATTGATCGCCCGCGTTCGCGGCCTGCATCTGCCAGAGAAACATGTGCAGTGGCAAGGCGAGGCCATTCCCGGCGGGCTGTTCGATTTTGCCCTCTACTTCTTCCATAACTACCGTCAGTTGCTGGCAAAAGGCAGCGGCCCGTATTTCTATCTGCCAAAAATGCAATCCTGGCAGGAGGCGGCCTGGTGGAGTGAAGTATTCAGCTTTACCGAAGATCGCTTCGAACTGCCGCGCGGGACGATCAAAGCGACCGTACTGATCGAAACCTTGCCCGCCGTATTCCAGATGGACGAAATCCTGTATCACCTGCGCGATCATATCGTCGGGTTGAACTGCGGCCGTTGGGATTACATTTTCAGTTATATCAAGACGTTGAAGAATCACGGCGAACGCGTGTTGCCGGATCGCCAATCCGTCACCATGACCCAACCTTTCCTCAGCGCTTATTCACGCTTGCTGATCAAGACCTGCCACAAGCGCGGTGCTTTTGCGATGGGCGGCATGGCAGCATTTATCCCGAGCAAAGATGCAGAACAGAATGCCATCGTGCTCGGTAAGGTGCGCGCAGACAAAGAGCTGGAAGCGACTAACGGCCACGACGGCACCTGGGTGGCGCATCCGGGGTTGGCCGATACGGTGATGGAAGTGTTTAACCGCATTCTGGGCGATCGCCGCAACCAGTTAGAAGTGCTGCGTGAGCAGGACGCACCGATCACCGCAACCCAGTTGCTGGAACCTTGTGACGGTGAGCGTACCGAAGCGGGAATGCGCGCCAATATCCGTGTCGCGGTGCAATACATTGAGGCCTGGATCTCCGGCAATGGTTGCGTGCCGATTTATGGCCTGATGGAAGATGCCGCCACCGCTGAGATTTCCCGTACCTCCATCTGGCAGTGGATCCACCATGAAAAGAGCCTCAGTAACGGCCAACTGGTGACCAACGCGCTGTTCCGCCAAATGCTGAAAGAAGAAATGCTGGTAGTACGTGAAGAATTGGGTGAGGCGCGCTACAACGCTGGCCGGTTTGAAGAAGCGACGCGTCTGATGGAGCGTATCACTACGCAAGATGAGCTGATCGATTTCCTGACCTTACCCGGCTACGAATTACTGGCCTGATAAACCGTTCCTGACTATTAACCCTACATTAATGACAAAGGATAAATATATGACAACCTCTCGTACCCAACAGATCCAACAGCTGGAACAGGAATGGAAATCAGCACGTTGGGAAGGCATCACCCGCCCATACAGTGCCGCAGACGTGATCAACCTGCGCGGTTCGGTCAATCCGGTCTGCACGCTGGCGCAAAACGGTGCGGCCAAACTGTGGGAGTTGCTGCACGGTAAATCCCGCAAAGGGTACGTTAACAGCCTGGGGGCGCTGACCGGCGGCCAGGCGTTGCAGCAGGCGAAAGCGGGCGTAGAAGCGATTTATCTGTCCGGCTGGCAGGTGGCTGCGGATGCGAATACCGCCTCTGCGATGTACCCGGACCAGTCATTGTACCCAGTAGATTCTGTTCCAGCGGTGGTCGAGCGTATCAATAATACCTTCCGCCGCGCCGATCAGATCCAATGGGCGAACCAGATTGAACCGGGCAGCAAAGGTTATACCGACTATTTCCTGCCGATCGTTGCCGATGCAGAAGCCGGTTTCGGTGGCGTGCTGAACGCGTTCGAACTGATGAAGGCGATGATCGAAGCCGGTGCCGCAGGGGTACACTTTGAAGACCAACTGGCGGCAGTGAAAAAATGCGGCCATATGGGCGGCAAAGTTCTGGTGCCGACCCAGGAAGCGATCCAGAAACTGGTCGCTGCGCGTCTGGCTGCCGACGTGCTCGGTGTGCCGACCCTGTTGATTGCGCGTACTGATGCTGATGCGGCAGATCTGCTGACTTCCGATTGCGATCCGTACGACAGCGCCTTTGTGTCGGGTGAGCGCACGGCAGAAGGTTTCTTCCGTACCCATGCTGGTATTGAACAAGCGATTAGCCGTGGCTTGGCCTATGCTCCCTACGCCGATCTGGTGTGGTGCGAAACCTCAACCCCAGATCTGGCCGCAGCGAAGCGTTTTGCCGACGCCATTCATGCCAAATTCCCTGGCAAGCTGTTAGCCTACAACTGTTCACCGTCCTTTAACTGGCAGAAGAACCTGGACGATCAGACCATCGCCCGCTTCCAGGATGAGCTGTCTGCCATGGGGTACAAATACCAGTTCATCACCCTGGCCGGTATTCACAGCATGTGGTTCAACATGTTCGACCTGGCACACGCCTATGCTCGCGGCGAAGGCATGAAGCACTATGTTGAAAAAGTGCAGCAGCCGGAGTTTGCGGCCGTCGAACGCGGGTATACCTTTGCCTCGCATCAGCAGGAAGTGGGTACTGGCTACTTCGACAAAGTCACCACCGTCATTCAGGGTGGGGCCTCTTCCGTCACTGCGCTGACCGGTTCGACCGAAGAACAGCAGTTCTAGTCTCACCACCGTAACAATGCGTAATTCAGGGCCTGCATTTGCAGGCTCTGCCTCGTGGGCAGGGAGGGGTAAAGATGGCGGCAAAACGGGAGTTGTTGATCGCACAGACGATCTTGCAGGGATTTGATGCACAATATGGTCGCTTTCTGGAGGTCACCGCCGGGGCGCAGCAGCGTTTTGAGCAGGCCGACTGGCCCGCCGTACAGCAGGCGATGAAAAAGCGTATCCATCTTTACGATCACCATGTTGGCTTGGTGGTAGAGCAGTTGAAATGCATCACTGGGCAGCGCTATTACGATGCGGATTTCCCCAGCCGGGTAAAGGCGGTGTACACCGAATTACTGCCAGATTATCCACGCTTTGAAATTGCCGAGAGTTTTTTCAATTCGGTTTACTGCCGTTTGTTTAAACACCGTGATTTAACCCCGGACAAACTGTTTGTTTTCAGCTCGCAGCCCGAACGGCGTTTTCGTGATATTCCACGGCCGCTGTCGCGTAATTTCCTGCCTAATGGCGATATGGCGGCGATGCTGCACAGCCTGCTGACCGATCTGCCGCTGCGGTTACCGTGGGAAGATCTGCCGCGTGATATCGGTTATATCACTCAGGTATTGCAGCGGGACTTTAACCTCGAGCAACTGGCCGGAGCGACGCTCCAGGTGGCCAATGAGTTGTTTTACCGTAATAAAGCCGCCTGGTTGGTGGGCAAACTGCGGCTGGCAGACGGCGTTTATCCGTTCCTGTTGCCGATCCACCGCAGCGATTCCGGCGCTTTGTTTATTGACACCTGCCTGACCAGCAAAGCCGAAGCCAGCATCGTGTTTGGCTTTGCCCGTTCTTACTTTATGGTTTATGCACCATTACCGGCGGCACTGGTGGAATGGCTGCGTGAGATCCTGCCGGGCAAAACCACCGCCGAGCTGTATATGGCGATTGGCTGCCAGAAGCACGGCAAAACCGAATGCTATCGCGAATACCTGACCTTTATGGCGCAGTCTCAGGAGCAGTTCATTATTGCTCCGGGCGTGAAAGGTATGGTGATGCTGGTGTTTACCTTGCCGTCTTTCGATCGGGTGTTCAAAGTGATCAAAGACCAGTTCGCCCCGCAGAAAGAGGTTACGCAAGCTCAGGTGATGGCCTGCTATCAATTGGTTAAAGAGCACGATCGCGTTGGCCGCATGGCGGATACGCAGGAGTATGAGAACTTCGTGGTGGATAAGGCGCGCCTCAGCCCGGAGTTGTGGGCAGAGTTACAGCTGGAAGTGCCGGAAAAGCTGGAAGATCTCGGCGATCGCGTGGTCATTAAGCATCTGTACATGGAACGTAAGATGACGCCGCTGAACCTGTATCTGGAGCAGGCCAACGACCAGCAACTGCATGATGCGATAGAAGAATACGGCAATGCGATCAAGCAGTTGGCGGCGGCCAATATCTTCCCTGGCGACATGCTGTTTAAAAACTTCGGCGTGACTCGCCACGGGCGCGTGGTGTTCTACGACTATGACGAAATTTGCTATATGACCGAGGTAAACTTTCGCGATATTCCGCCGCCGCGCTACCCGGAAGACGAAATGGCCAGTGAACCCTGGTACAGCGTTTCACCGAACGATGTCTTTCCGGAGGAGTTCCGCCATTTCCTCTGTGGCGATCGGCGCATCCGGCAAGTCTTTGAGGAGATGCACAGCGATCTGTTCGAAGCGGATTACTGGCGCGGTTTGCAACAGCGGATTAAGGATGGGCACGTAGAAGACGTGTTTGCCTATCGCAAAAAGCGCCGTTTCAGCCAGCGGTTGGCTTCAGGCTATGCGGGGCTTCCACAGGCTGAAGTCATTGAGCGGGCTGGCTGAGGTTTGCCTCTTAAAACGGGATGCAGCAGGCTCCTTGTTCCGCGCCGGAAAGCTGGCTGCGTAACGCACTGAACAGCTCACGGCCACAGCCAATACGCCCGGCGTTCAAATCCGGCTGGTAAGCGGTGCGTTGAGCCAGTTCGGCGGCATCAACCAGCAGCTGCAATTCGCCAGTTTGACCGTTAACGCGGATCAGGTCGCCGTTTTGTACTTTTGCCAACATCCCGCCGGTATAGGCTTCCGGCGTGACGTGGATCGCCGAAGGTACTTTACCGGAGGCCCCCGACAGGCGGCCATCGGTCACCAGCGCCACCTTAAAGCCGCGATCCATCAGTACGCCGAGCGGTGGCATCAGTTTATGCAACTCTGGCATACCGTTGGCCTGTGGCCCCTGAAAGCGCACCACCACCACACAGTCCTGGTTCAGCTTGCCGGTTTCAAATGCGGGCACGATATCGTGCTGGCTTTCAAACACTATCGCCGGTGCTTCGATAATCTGGTTATCGGCAGGCACCGCCGAGGTTTTCATCACCGCACGCCCCAGATTGCCGGAAAGCACTTTGGTGCCGCCGTGGTGCTCGAACGGTGCGGCGATGCTGGCAATCACGCTGTTATCCAGCGAGCTCTGCACCCCAGCGCGCCAGGCCAGTTGGCCATGATCCAGCCAGGGTTCTTGGGTGTAACGTTCCAAACCGAAACCGGCAACGGTGTGAACATCCTGATGCAGCAGGCCATTTTTCAGCAGTTCACGGATCACCAGTTGCACGCCCCCGGCGGCCTGGAACTGGTTGATATCGGCCGGGCCATTGGGATAGATACGGCATAGCAGCGGAACGGCGTCAGAAAGTTCAGAGAAATCATCCCAGTTGATGATGATGCCCGCAGCCCGCGCCATGGCGACCATATGCATGGTCAGGTTGGTAGAGCCGCCGGTGGCCAGTAACGCAACAATCCCGTTAACCACCACTTTCTCATCGACCAACTGGCCGATCGGTAAATAATGGCCGCTGGTTTCGGTCAGCCGGGTCACCTGGCGTGCCGCGGCGTCGGTCAGCGCATCGCGCAGCGGCGTGTCTGGATGCACAAAGGAGGCGCCCGGCAGATGCAGGCCCATCACCTCCATCACCATCTGGTTGGTGTTGGCAGTGCCGTAGAAGGTGCAGGTGCCGATTCCGTGATAAGACGCCGCTTCGGCTTCCAACAGCGCGTGACGGTCGGCCTTGCCTTCGGCATAGAGCTGGCGCACCCGCACTTTCTCTTTGTTCGGCAGGCCACTGCTCATCGGCCCGGCAGGCACAAACACCGCGGGCAGATGGCCGAACGACAGCGCTGACATCACCAGCCCCGGCACGATCTTGTCGCAGATCCCCAGGAACAGCGCGCCATCGAACATGTTGTGCGCCAGCCCGATGGCGGCGGACATGGCGATCACATCACGGCTCATCAGCGAAAGCTCCATGCCATCCTGCCCCTGAGTCACGCCATCGCACATTGCGGGTACGCCACCCGCCACCTGGCCGACCGCCCCCACGCTGTGCAGCGCCTGTTTCAGCCGCTGCGGGTAATTTTCGTAAGGCTGATGGGCGGAAAGCATATCGTTATAGGCAGTGATGATGGCGATATCGCTACGCACCATATTTTTCAGCGCGGCTTTATCGCTGGGCTGACAGGCGGCAAAGCCGTGCGCCAGATTACCGCAGGCTAACTGCGAGCGGTGTACGGTCTGCGATCGGGCCTCGGCGATGCGCGCCAGATAGGCAGAGCGGCTCTGTTTTGAACGTTCGATGATGCGCTGTGTTACGCGCGATAGGCTGTGGTTAATCATTCCGTCCTCACATGGCAGCCCTGCTACGCAATTGCTGAGGGCCGGTTATGTTGTTACTGCTAATTAAAGTTACCGGTAACATGTTATCGGTAACAATATCGAGGGAAATGTTCTCAGTGGCAATCGGCTTCAGCAGGCAGGATCGCTAACTGTGATCGGCTTCATGCTTCTAGCGAGCAGGGAAACAAGATCTCTACAGGCAGTCACAGAAATACAACAGAGGAGACTTGCCCCCACCTCAGCCGGTTGACCAAGATGGCAGGCAGGGGAGAACGTTAACGCACGCCACCATATTCGAGGCTGATCTCTTTGGCGGCGTGTATCACCAGCGCCCCGAGTTCCGTTACGCGATCGTCGGTGATGCGTGAAACCGGGCCGGAGATGGAGATCGCGGCAAAAGCCTCGCGGTGTTCATCGAAGATACAGGCCGCCACGCAGCGCAGGCCGAGCGCATGTTCTTCGTCGTCAAACGAGAAGCCCTGTTTGCGGATCAGCGCCAGCCCTTCTTTCAGGTTATGCGGTGTCAGGGTGCGCGCAGTATAGGTGTGCATGCCTTTTTTATGCAGCAGCTTGGTGACCTGAGCGTCTGAAAGCGTGGCTAGAAACGCTTTGCCTGCGCCAGAAGCGTGCATCGGCAGCTTGCCGCCAATCGGGGCCGACATGCGCATCAGCGCGGTGCACTGCACCTGATCGATAATCACCGCCTGATATTCGCTGGTATCCAGTACCGCCAGGTTAACCGTTTCGCCCGATTCCTCCATCAGGCGGCGCAGCGTCGGGTGCACCATCGCCAGCAGATTGCGGCTCTGTAGGAAGCTGCTGCCAACCACAAACGCATGTGCACCCATGGTCCACAGGCCAAGATCGCCCACCTGGCGGACAAAACCTTGCTGTTGCATGGTGGTGAGCAGGCGGTGGGTGGTGGAATTAGGCAGCCCGGCTTGCTGGGCCAGGTCGGTCAGCGCCACATTACCGTGCGCTTCAGCAATATATTCCAGTAATTTCAGGCCACGGGTCAGTGACTGGACCTGGCCGGTGGCGGCACTGGCGGCGGGTGCTGCGGTGCGCGGCTTCTTGCCTCGCTTGGCGGGTACGGGTGTGGCCATGATTCACCTTCTATTTTCCGTATGGTGGAATTCATTTTCGTTTTTTGAGTATGAATTGCAAGGCGCATCTTTGCTCATCGGATCTGTTGGCTAATCAACCTGTGCTCTAAATAATTCGAGTTGCAGGAAGGCGGCAAGCTTGTGAGTCCCCAGGAGCATAGATAACTATGTGACTGGGGCGAGTAAGCGCAGCCAACGCACATGCAACTTGAATTATGACGAGCATGAAAAACTCTCAATGAGTGCCCACACCTTTGCCGACATAACCTGTGCTAGGATGACTCGTTTGTTTATATGGCATTTGGGCGATGGCGATTATCTATATCCGGTAGATGTTGAAAGCAATTTGAACGTCGGCGGGTATAAGGGGTGACAGTGACGAATCGAGTAGAACAACTGCGTCAGCAGTTAGCGCAGCGTATTTTAGTGTTGGACGGCGGTATGGGCACCATGATCCAGAGCTATCGGCTGGAGGAGCAGGATTACCGCGGTGAACGCTTTGCGGACTGGCAAAGCGATCTGAAGGGCAACAACGATCTGCTGGTGCTGACCAAACCGGAGGTGATCACGGCGATCCACAACGGCTATCTGGAGGCCGGTGCCGACATTCTGGAAACCAACACCTTCAACTCCACGCCGATTGCCATGGCCGACTACCATATGGAGTCGCTGTCTGCCGAGATTAACTATCAGGCCGCGTTGCTGGCCCGCGCCTGTGCCGATGAATGGACCGCACGTACTCCGGAACAACCGCGTTACGTCGCCGGGGTGCTGGGCCCGACCAACCGTACCGCTTCGATCTCACCCGATGTAAACGATCCGGCATTCCGTAATGTCTCTTTCGATCAGTTGGTGGACGCCTACCGTGAATCGACCCGTGCGCTGGTGGCGGGCGGCGTCGATCTGATCATGATCGAAACCATCTTCGATACCTTGAATGCCAAAGCCGCGGCCTTTGCGGTAGAAACCGAATTTGAAGCCTTGGGTGTGGCGTTGCCGATCATGATTTCTGGCACCATTACCGATGCTTCTGGCCGTACCCTGTCGGGCCAGACCACCGAAGCCTTCTACAACTCGCTGCGCCACGTTAAACCGCTGACCTTTGGCCTGAACTGTGCGCTCGGCCCGGATGAGCTGCGCCAATACGTGGCGGAACTTGCGCGCATTTCTGAAAGCTACGTGACCGCGCACCCCAACGCCGGTTTGCCCAACGCCTTTGGTGAATACGATCTGGATGCCGAAGAGATGGCCAAACAGGTTGGCGAATGGGCGCAAGCCGGTTTCCTGAATATCATCGGCGGTTGCTGTGGTACCACCCCGGCCCATATCGCCGCGATGGCGAAAGCGGTAGCCGGCGTGCCGCCGCGCAAGCTGCCAGAACTGCCGGTGGCCTGCCGGTTGTCCGGCCTGGAACCGCTGAATATTGATGCCAAATCGCTATTCGTCAACGTGGGTGAGCGTACCAACGTTACCGGTTCGGCACGTTTCAAACGCTTGATCAAAGAAGAGAAATACAGTGAAGCGCTGGCGGTGGCGCGCCAGCAGGTGGAAAGCGGTGCCCAAATCATCGACATCAACATGGATGAGGGCATGCTCGACGCCGAAGCGGCGATGGTGCGCTTTCTCAGCCTGATTGCCGGTGAACCGGATATTGCCCGCGTGCCGATCATGATCGACTCCTCCAAATGGAGCGTGATCGAAAAAGGCCTGAAATGCATTCAGGGCAAAGGCATCGTGAACTCGATCTCGATGAAAGAGGGCGAAGAAGCCTTTATCCATCATGCCAAACTGGTGCGCCGCTATGGTGCGGCGGTAGTGGTGATGGCGTTTGACGAAGTCGGCCAGGCCGATACCCGCGAGCGCAAGTTCGAGATTTGCCGCCGAGCCTATAAGATCCTTACCGAACGCGTTGGCTTCCCGCCAGAAGATATCATTTTTGACCCGAACATTTTTGCCGTCGCGACCGGGATAGAAGAGCATAACAACTATGCTGTCGACTTTATCGAAGCCTGCGGCGACATCAAAACTCATCTGCCACACGCGATGATCTCCGGTGGTGTCTCCAACGTATCATTCTCGTTCCGTGGTAACGATCCGGTGCGTGAGGCGATCCACGCGGTGTTCCTGTATCACGCCATCCGTAACGGTATGGATATGGGGATCGTCAACGCCGGGCAACTGGCGATCTACGACGATCTGAGTACCGAACTGCGTGAAGCCGTAGAAGACGTGGTGCTCAACCGCCGCCCGGATGGCACCGAGCGCTTGCTGGATCTGGCGGAAAAATACCGGGGCAGCAAAGATAACGAAGTGGCGGTGCAGCAGGCGGAATGGCGCGGCTGGCCAGTGGCCAAACGCCTGGAATATTCCCTGGTTAAGGGTATCACCGAATTTATTGAGCTCGACACCGAAGAGGCGCGTCAGCAAGCGGATCGCCCGATCGAAGTGATCGAAGGCCCGCTGATGTCTGGGATGAACGTAGTAGGCGATCTGTTTGGTGAAGGGAAAATGTTCCTGCCGCAGGTGGTGAAGTCTGCCCGCGTGATGAAGCAGGCGGTGGCTTACCTTGAACCCTACATTGAGGCCAGCAAGCAGAAAGGCACCACCGCAGGTAAGATCCTGCTGGCGACGGTGAAGGGCGACGTGCATGACATCGGCAAGAATATCGTCGGCGTGGTGCTGCAATGCAATAACTACGAAATTATCGATCTGGGCGTGATGGTGCCGACGGACAAAATCCTCAAGACTGCGCGCGAGCAGAAAGTGGATATTATCGGCCTGTCGGGCCTGATCACCCCGTCGCTGGATGAGATGGTCAACGTGGCGAAAGAGATGGAGCGCCAGGGCTTTACCTTGCCGCTGTTGATCGGCGGTGCGACCACCTCGAAAGCGCATACTGCGGTGAAAATCGAGCAGAACTACAGCGGCTCGACCACCTATGTGCAAAACGCCTCGCGCACCGTCGGCGTGGTGTCGGCGCTGCTGTCAGATACCCAGCGTGACGAGTTTGTCGCCCGCACGCGCAAAGAGTATGAAACCGTGCGTATTCAGCATGGGCGCAAAAAACCGCGTACTCCACCGGTTAGTTTGCAGCAGGCGCGGGATAACGCCATGGTGCTGGATTGGGAGAACTACCAACCGCCGGTGCCAAACAAGCTGGGCGTATTCCCGGTGACGGCGAGCATTAACCAGTTGCGCCACTATATCGACTGGACGCCGTTCTTTATGACCTGGTCGCTGGCGGGTAAATACCCACGCATTCTGGAAGATGAAGTGGTGGGTGAAGAAGCCAAACGCCTGCTCCAGGATGCTAACCAGATGCTGGATATGTTGGCGGAAAGCGGTAGCCTCAATCCACGCGGTGTTTATGGCCTGTTCCCGGCCAACAGTGTGGGCGATGACGTGGAAGTTTACCGCGATGAAAACCGCGACGAGGTGCTGGTGGTGAGCCGTCACCTGCGCCAGCAGACCGAAAAAACCGATTTTCCGAACTACTGTCTGGCGGATTTCGTAGCACCGAAAAGCAGCGGCAAGGCCGATTACTTTGGTGCGTTCGCTGTCACTGGCGGGCTGGAAGAGGATACGCTGGCGGCTGCCTACGACGCTAAACATGATGATTACAACAAGATCATGGTAAAAGCGTTGTCGGATCGCTTGGCGGAAGCCTTTGCCGAATACCTGCATGAGCAGGTGCGTAAGCTGCATTGGGGCTTTGCGACGGATGAAAACCTGAGCAACGAAGAGCTGATCCGGGAAAATTATCAAGGCATTCGCCCGGCGCCCGGCTATCCGGCCTGCCCAGAGCATACTGAGAAGGCCGAGATTTGGCAGTTGCTGGACGTTAACCGCCATACCGGTATGCAACTGACCGAATCCTTCGCCATGTGGCCGGGAGCGGCGGTTTCCGGTTGGTATTTCAGCCATCCGCAGAGCAAATATTTTGCCGTGGCGCAAATCCAGCGCGATCAGGTAGAAGATTACGCGGCGCGTAAAGGGATGAAAGTCAGCGAAGTTGAGCGCTGGCTGGCTCCTAACCTAGGATACGACGCGGATTAACAGGGCTCAGATCGCTTAAGGCAAAAGCCCCTTTTCCTTTGGGAAAGGGGGTTGTCATTAACTGACCGGCATGCATCATCACATGTTGTGATAGGCCTCAGCGGCGGGCAGCGTATCCTGCCAGTGGTGATGAATGAATTGGCCAACGTTCTTCAGCCAAAGCGGAACTCAATGCCGTAGCCCACATCGGGATAGCACCAGCGGGCAATGGTCTCTTCCCCGCACAGCAGGCGGCAGGTGCCACATTCCAGGCAACCCTGCACATCGAAGAACAGGTTGCCATCCGGTTGAAGCTGGAACAGCCCGGCCGGGCAGGCAATCACCAAACGCATCAGCATTTTACGATCGTGTGCACCAGCCAGAATAATATGCGGTCGGGTATTATCCACCCGATAGTGATTGTGACCCTGATCGGGTTTATTCATAAACTACGCATTCCATTGACAGTATCTTTCAGCCATTGTCTCAGGCCAATACGGTGCGCGGAGGAAACCACCGCCGACGAAAATGACTTCTAAATTTGCCTCTCCTGATGACACCGACGTCGCTTGCTCCCGAATTTAGCGAATAAGCTCGTCAGAATAACACCTGCCGCCATGACTTTATTGATTCTGCACAGTTTCTGCGCGATTGAGGCCGGTGGGTTGGCGATCGTTTCTAAAGGTAAAGCAGAGCTGTGTTCATTGTCAGAGCTGAAATGTAATAAAGCCGCTGTTTTTTTATACTGACATATAATTATCACAATTGTCCGCTATACCCTTCTTACCCGCAGTTGCAGCTTGGGGTATAGGTTCTTGCTGGAATCATCCAGTTCATCTCACACCATCACACCACCTGGAGCATCAGTTATGAAACGTTTGTGCGCTTGCGTGTTAACCAGTGCCATTGCACTGACCAGCCAGATGAGCTGGGCCGCTGACAGCGATCTGGCCGCGCTGATTCAGGCGGCCAAGAAGGAAGGGGAAGTGAATAGCGTTGGCATGCCGGACAGTTGGGCTAACTGGAAAGGAACCTGGGCCGATCTGCAGAGCCAGTATGGCCTGAAGCATATGGATACCGATATGAGTTCGGCGCAGGAGATCGCCAAGTTTGATGCCGAAAAAGGCAATGCTACGGCGGATATTGGCGATGTGGGGGCGGCTTTCGGCCCGATCGCGGTGCAAAAAGGCGTAACCCAGCCGTATAAACCCACCACTTGGGAACAGGTACCTGATTGGGCGAAAGACCAAGATGGTCATTGGGCGTTGGCCTATACCGGCACTATCGCCTTTATCGTCAACAAACAGCAGGTGCCGGATATTCCGCGCAGCTGGGCCGATCTGTTGAAAGGTAACTACCAGGTCACTATCGGCGATGTGGGTACTGCATCGCAGGCCGCCAGCGGCGTCTTGGCGGCAACCTATGCCATGGGTGGCGATGAGAAAAACCTCAAGCCGGGGCTGGAGTTCTTCGGCAAGCTGGCTAAAGCCGGGCGGCTGAGCATGACCAACCCGGTGATTGCGTCATTGGAAAAAGGTGAAGTGCAGGTGGGCGTGGTGTGGGACTTTAACGGCCTGAACTACCGCGATCAGATCGATAAAACCCGTTTCGAAGTGCTGATCCCGTCTGACGGCTCCATCACCTCCGGCTATACCACCGTTATCAATAAATACGCTAAACACCCGAATGCCGCCAAATTGGCGCGCGAATACATCTTCTCTGATGCAGGCCAGATCAACCTGGCGCGCGGCTATGCCCGCCCGATCCGTGCTGAACATATTACGCTGCCGGACGACGTAAAGGCCAAGCTGCTACCGGCGGAACAGTATAAAAACGCCCACCCGATTGCCGATCCGGCCGCTTGGGAAAAGAGCGCCAAACAGCTGCCACGCCTGTGGCAGGAAAACGTCATTATGCTGATGCAGCAGTGAGTTAACGCACGATGAAAACGATCCTCGTCCTACTGGACGGCCTCAACTATCAGGTAGCCCATGATGCTATGGGCTACTTGCAGGCGGAATGTGTGGCAGGGCGTGGGCGGTTGTATCTGATGGAGAGCGAGTTGCCCTCGCTCTCCCGGCCGTTGTATGAATGCATTCTCACCGGCGTAACGCCGGTGGAAAGCGGAGTGGTACACAATCAGGTATCGCGGCTGTCGCGGGAGAAAAGCGTATTTCACTATGCGCGTGCCGCCGGGTTGACCACTGCGGCAGCGGCCTATCACTGGTTCAGCGAACTGTATAACCGCACGCCATTCGATGCCGCCCGCGATCGCCATACCGATGATCCGGCATTGCCGATCCAGCATGGTCATTTCTATTACGACGACCGCTACCCGGATTCACATCTGTTTGACGATGCGGAAAATCTGCGCCGTCGTTACCATCCTGATTTTCTGTTGATCCATCCGATGAATATTGATGATGCCGGGCATCGCTATGGGCTGTCTTCCCCACAATATCGCAATGCGGCCCGCAATGCCGACGGCTTGTTGGCACGCTATCTGGCGGATTGGCTGGCTGCGGGTTATCAGGTGATGATCACCGCCGATCACGGCATGAATGACGATCATAGCCACGGCGGGGTATTGCCGGAAGAGCGGCAGGTACCGCTGTTTGTGTTTGGTGAGGCATTCAGCCAGAACGATGCCAATCCGCAACAGACCGAGCTGTGTGGCACCCTGTGTGAACTGTTGCAGGTGGTACACGACAAGCCTCGCTGCCGGGCGTTGCTGGCATGAAGGTGAAGAGATGAAAGCCAAATGGATTGCTGCGCTGTGCCTGCTGCCGTTTATCGCGCTGTTTGGCGCGTTTCAGATTGCCCCGCTGATATGGATTGCGGTCAGCAGCTTTTTCAGTGAAAGCAGCGGCTGGGGCTGGGGTAACTATGTTGATGTGCTGACCTCGCCGTTTTACCTACAGGCATTCCAGTTCTCGCTGGAGATCTCATGGTGGTCAAGCGTTTACGGTTTGCTGATTGCGTTAGTAGGCAGTTACTCACTTCGCCAGCTTGGCCCAACCCGGCTGCATGATTTTGTGATGTCATTTGCCAATATGACCAGCAACTTTGCCGGAGTGCCGCTGGCGTTCGCGTTTGTCATTCTGCTGGGGCTGAATGGTTGCCTGACCCTATTGCTGCACAAGTGCGGCCTGATGGACAGTTTTAACCTCTATTCGAAAAGCGGGCTGATTGTGCTTTACACCTACTTCCAGATCCCGCTCGGCGTGTTGCTGCTGTACCCGGCGTTTGATGCGCTGCGTGAGGACTGGCGCGAGTCTGCGGCGTTGCTGGGGGCAGGGCCATGGCACTTTTGGCGCTATATCGGCCTGCCGGTATTGGCTCCGGCGCTGATGGGCACTTTTGTCATTCTGCTGGCTAACGCGCTGGGGGCTTACGCCACGGTGTATGCGTTGACCACCGGTAATTTCAACGTGATCCCGATCCGTATTTCAGCGCTGGTGGCCGGGGATATTTCTCTCGATCCGAACCTGGCCAGCGCGCTGGCCATGATGCTGGTGGTGATGATGGGATTGATCACGGTGGTGCATCAATGGCTCCTGCGCAGGAGTTACCTTAATGCACGCTCGTGAGTTAGCAGGGGATGTCTATGCGGCGTTTTGAAACGGTTTATCACCGGGTGGTGGTGACCCTGTTATTTCTGATCCTGCTGCTGCCCTTGGTGGCGACGCTGGTGTATGCCTTAGCGACGCAGTGGGGCGCGACCATTTTGCCGCAAGGTTTTACCCTGAAGTGGCTGGTGGCGCTATGGAGCGATCCGCGCTTTCTACAGGCGCTGTGGCACTCATTGCTGATCTGTTTCGGCACGCTGGTGCTGGCGGTGGTGGTGATCCTGCCGCTGATGTTTGTGATTGCTTACTATTTTCCTAAGCTTGATGCGGTGATGAACGTACTGATCCTGCTGCCGTTTGCCGTGCCGCCGGTAGTGTCCTCTGTGGGCCTGATGCAACTGTTCGCTGCCGATCCGCTGCCGCTGCTGGGCACACCCTGGATCCTGATTGGCTGCTATTTCACTATCGCTCTGCCGTTTATCTACCGCGCCATCAGCAACAATATGCAGGCGATCAATCTGCGCGATCTGATGGATGCAGCCCATCTATTGGGGGCCAGTACCTGGCAGGCGGCGTTGCTGGTGGTGCTGCCAAACTTGCGCAAAGGTGGGATGATCGCGGTGTTGCTGTCGTTCTCATTTCTGATTGGTGAGTTTGTATTCGCTAACCTGCTGGTCGGCAGCCAGTATGAAACGCTGCAGGTTTACCTGTTCAATATGCGTAATGGCAGCGGCCACTTCACCAGCGCGTTGGTCATCTCTTATTTTGCCGTGGTGCTGCTCGTCACCTGGCTGGCAAATCTGCTGAATAAAACCAGGGGTTAATCATATGGCTTATCTCAACGTCACTCGCCTTAACAAACACTATGGCCAGACCCAGGTATTTCACGATATCGATTTTAGCGCCGAAGAGGGTGAGTTTGTCACCCTGCTGGGGCCAAGCGGCTGCGGCAAATCAACATTGTTACGTTGCCTGGCAGGGCTGACCCCGGTGGACAGTGGGCAGATCCTGCTGCAAGGACAGGATCTGGTGCCTTTGCCGCCGCAAAAGCGCGGTATCGGCATGGTATTCCAGAGCTATGCGCTGTTCCCCAATATGACCGTGGAAGGTAACGTGGCCTTTGGTCTGAAGATGCAGAAGCTGCCCGCCGAGCAGATCCGCCAGCGGGTACAGGAGGTGCTGGCACTGGTGGAGTTAACCGAACTGGTTAAGCGTTATCCGCATCAGCTCTCTGGTGGCCAGTGCCAACGCGTGGCGCTGGCGCGCTCGCTGGTAACGCGGCCACGCCTGTTGTTGCTGGATGAGCCGCTATCGGCATTGGACGCCCGCATTCGTAAACATCTGCGTGAGCAAATCCGCCGGATCCAGCGGGAACTGAACCTGACGGCGATTTTCGTCACCCACGATCAGGAAGAAGCGTTAACGCTTTCCGATCGTATCGTGTTGATGAACAAAGGGGAGATTGTGCAAAGCGGCAACGCAGAAACGCTGTATACCCAACCGGCCAATGCCTTTGCCGCCGGGTTTATTGGCAGTTACAACCTGTTGAGTGCTGAACAGGCGCAGGCTCTGACCGGGCGAACCTACCGTGGGCAAGTGGCGATCCGCCCGGAATCGATCCAGTTATTGCCCGCTGGGCAAGGGATTGCCGCCGTCGTTCTCCACCACAGCCTGTTGGGCAATGTGGTGCGTTATCGCGTTCAGGCCCACGGCGTTGAGCTGTGGGTGGACGTGCTCAATCGTTCCGTTGCCGATTTGCGCGCCAATGGCAGTGAAATTGGGTTACAATTAGAAACTGTAACATTACGCGAAGTTGCATGATTTTGTCGCGATCTTCAACGATAAAAACAGGATGATAACCCATCGCAGCGTGATGCTTCTTTTCGGCGAACTGCATTCTATCGTCGCGCCTATCGGTGGGAAATCACTGCTACAACAACAATGAATTTAGGCCTGTGACTTGCCGGGCGTTAATGGAGTACTCCATCTGTGTTAACCCTTCTTCACCTGCTTTCCGCCATCGCCATGCTGGTGTGGGGTACCCACATCGTACGTACCGGGATTATGCGGGTTTATGGCGCTAACCTGCGTCAGGTGCTGGGCCACAGCGTAGAGAAAAAGCCGCTGGCTTTTGTGGCCGGGATCGGTGTCACCGCGCTAGTGCAGAGCAGCAATGCCACAGCGTTGCTGGTCACCTCTTTTGTCGCCCAAGGGCTGGTAGGCCTGGGGCCTGCGCTGGTGATCATGCTCGGTGCCGATGTTGGTACCGCAATCATGGCGCGTGTGCTGACGTTCAATCTTTCCTGGCTTTCGCCGTTGCTGATTTTTGTCGGCGTAATTGTCTTTCTCAGCCGCAAGCAGACCCGTGCTGGGCAGATGGGGCGTGTGGCCATCGGTCTTGGCCTGATCGTGCTGGCACTGGAGCTGATTGTGGCCGCTGCTACGCCGATTACCCAAGGCCATGGCGTGAAGGTGCTGTTCTCATCGCTGACCGGTGATGTGATGCTCGATGCGCTGATTGGCGCTCTGTTTGCCGTCGTCAGTTATTCCAGCCTGGCGGCGGTACTGCTGACTGCTACTCTGACCGCGTCCGGCGTGATTTCCCTACAGGTTGCGCTCTGCCTGGTGATTGGGGCCAACCTGGGCAGTGGCCTGTTGGTCACCCTCAACACCGGTGGGCAAAATGCCGCTGCGCGCCGAGTGGCACTCGGCAGCCTGTTGTTCAAGCTGCTGGGCTGCGCATTGGTACTGCCGTTTGTCTCTGTTCTGGCAAAGGGGATCGAAGGACTGCCGGGCGCTGCGGAAGAATTGGTGATCTATTTCCACATGTTCTACAACCTGATTCGCTGCCTGTTGCAGGTGCCGCTATCAGGGCCGATGGCGCGTCTGTGTGAGCTGTTGATTGCTGATGTGCCCGAGGTGGACCCCCGCTTGCGGCCACGCCATCTCGACGCCAGTGCGCTGGATACTCCCTCTCTGGCGCTGGTTAATGCGGCGCGGGAAACCCTGCGCATGGGGGATGTGATCGAGCATATGATGATTCTGCATGGCGAGGTGCTGCACGGTAAGCTTGGCCAGAATAAGGAAGTTCGCCGCCTGGATGATGATGTGCACGTGTTGTACACCGCGATAAAACTCTATCTGGCACAGATTCAGAAAGAGGATTTGGGCGAGGCGGATTCGCGCCGTTGGGCGGAGATTATCGAAATGGCGCTCAACCTGGAACAGGCGGGCGATATTATCGAGCGTATGGCCAATGATGTGGCGGATAAATCTCACGGTTCACGAAATTCGTTCTCCGCAGAAGGCCTGGCAGAGTTGGATACGTTACACGAAAGGTTGACCGGCAACCTGCGGCTGAGCATGTCGGTGTTTCTCGCCGGGGACATCACCAGCGCCAAGCGCTTGCGTCGCTCCAAACACCGTTTCCGTATTCTGGATCGTCGCTACGCGCATGCTCATGTTGAACGTCTGCATCAGCAAAACGTACAAAGCATAGCCAACAGTGCGCTACATCTGGGCCTGCTGGGAGATATGAAACGGCTTAACTCGCTGTTTTGCTCGGTAGCCTATAACGTGCTTGAGCAAGATGAAAAAGACGACGATCGCGATTGGGAAGAGACGCCCAAGACAAGGTGAAAAGGGCCGGAGACGGCCCCTTGGCGAGAGTTACTCCTTCTTGGTGGGGCGGCCAGACCAGTAACCGGCCAGCAGGGAGCCGGAAAGGTTATGCCACACCGAGAATAGTGCGCCGGGCAATGCCGCCAGCGGTGAGAAATAAATCTTGCCCAGCGTGGCCGCCAGCCCAGAGTTCTGCATGCCGACTTCAATCGCCAACGTGCGGCAGGTGGATTCATCGAAGCCGAACAGTTTGCCGCCCCAGTAACCACTCAGTAACCCGATGCCGTTGTGCAGGATCACCGCGATAATCACCACCAGCCCGACCGAAGCGATATGGCTCTGGCTGCCCGCCACTACCGCGCTGATGATGGTCACGATACAGATCATCGACAGCGCAGGCAGGAAAGGTTCGATGCGCTTCACCGTTTTGGTAAAGGTATGGTGGATGATCAGGCCAAGACCGATTGGGATCACCACGATCTGCAGGATACTCAATAACATCCCCATAATATCGACGCTGATTTTGGCATCGACGTACAGGCGCGTCAGCAACGGAGTGGCAAACACGCCAACCAGCGTAGAAATCGCCGAAATGGTCACCGACAAGGCCACATCGCCTTTCGCCAGATAGATGATCACGTTGGAAGCCGTGCCGCTGGCGACGCTGCCCACCAGCACCATACCAGCAGAGAGATCTGGCGGCATGCGGAACAGTATCGCCAGGATCCACGCCGCTAGCGGCATGATCAGGTAATGCAGGAAGATCCCGGCGGCTACCGGGCCGGGGCGCGACAGCACGCGTTTGAAATCACCCAGACGCAGCGTCACGCCCATGGCAAACATAACCAGCATCAGCAGCGGGCTGATATAGGGGCTGATGCCTGTGAAGGTGGCAGGGGTATAGTAAGCCGCGACGGAAAGCAGCACGGCCCACAGCGGGAACAAACGGGTTATTTTTGCCAGCATTGATAGTGTTTCCCTTCACAAGGCATTTAGCGTTATTCAAACAGGTTGCGGTGCAGCGTTCGTACCACTTGCTCTGCATCGTCACCCGGTACCAGGAAGCACAGATTATAGCTGCTGGCCCCGTAGCAGATCATGCGGATATTGAACGGATCCAGCACGCCGAACACCTCTTTGCCCACGCCGCAAGCCTGCGAAAGCTTGTTACCGATTAAGGCAACCAACGCCAGATTCTCTTCCACCTCAACCCGGCACAGCGAAGATAGATCGGTGAGCAGGGAAGTGGTCAGCAGACTGCCGCCGGTTGAGGTAGGGCCGGTGGTATCCATGGTCAGCGCAATGCTGACTTCGGAAGTGGTGATCAGATCGACGGAAATATTGTGGCGCGCCAGAATGTTAAACACTTCCGCCAAGAAACCGCGTGCGTGCAGCATGTTCAGGCTGTGCAACGTCAGCAGCGTTTGCTTGCGGCGCAGTGCCAGCGCACGGAACAGCGGTGGGTTTTCGGTGGTGTTGCACACCAGCGTGCCACCTGCGGCGGGATCTTTGCTCGATCCGACAAACACCGGGATATCACTGCGCACGGCGGGCAGCAGCGTGGCCGGATGCAGCACTTTCGCACCAAAGGTGGCCATTTCTGCCGCTTCTTCGAAGGCGATTTTATCGATGCGCTTGGCGGCAGGCACCACGCGCGGATCGGTGGTGTAGATGCCCGGTACGTCGGTCCAGATATCCACGCGGCTGACGTTCAGCGCTTCCCCCAGCAGGGCGGCAGTGTAGTCGCTGCCGCCGCGGCCCAGCGTGGTAGTGCGGCCTTTCGCTTCGCTGCCGATAAAGCCTTGAGTAATGATCAGGGCTTCCTGCAGGCGCGGTTTCAACAGCGTTTGGGCCAGTTCCGTTAATGCCGCATTGTCTGGTACCGCACGGCCGAAATGATCGTCAGTACGCATCACTTTACGCACGTCGAACCACTCCGCCTGTACGCGGCGCTGGCGCAGGATCTCAACAAACAGCAGGGTGGACATCAGTTCGCCATGGCTGACCAGTTCATCTGTCAATGCAGGGGAGGTGGCCAATGCAGCGGCTTCTGACAGCATGGCGATATTTTCCAGCATGCGGTCGATTTCATCACGGATCACCGCCGGATTATCGAGGCGTTCGAGGATGGCATATTGAATACGGCGAATTTCATCGAGCTGGTAAGTGCGTTTTTCGGTGTTGCAACCTTCAGCCAAGGCCACCAGCAGGTTGGTGATGCCAGCAGAGGCGGAAAGGACCACCAGGCGCACGTTAGGATTGGACAGCACGACATCGGCACTGCGGTTCATCGCGTCGAAATCTGCCACGCTGGTACCGCCGAATTTTGCCACTACGGTATTGTTCAGGAATGCTGCTTGAATCATGTAAAACCTCGTGTCAGGGATGCCATATCATGATGGCAATTGATTTCCATAGCCTTGGCACAAGGGAAGAGCGGTAAACAGGGAGCAAGCGTAGAGGTTAAGACTACGGTACACCCAGAAGCGCCCCACCTTGCTGAACCCCTTTGCAGGGTGTTCCATGGTGACAACTCAGGGGATTCAGCCCCTGTAGCCGACGTGATGATTGCCGCATTCACCGCGCCTCGGCGTCGCTCCCCCTCAAATGTCGTCATCGGATAACGGCTCCTCTGACATTCTACCTGGGCGACGCGCCTCTTCTGGCTTGCGCACCGGGTGCGCAAGTAGGATGTTAGAAATAACGGGTTTACGGGCTACTGTCAACGAGCAAACGTTGAGGGAGCTTCATCTTGTCAGCGTACGGTGCCTCTTGCGCGTTGAACGATGGTAAAACCCAAGGGTTTGGCACCGTTTTTATCACGGTGATAACGGGTTGTTACCTGAAAGACAGAGGGTTTGTTGTGTAAAGGTAAAAAGAGAGCGTTCCGGTTTGACAGTTAATCCCTATCGCAAGAAAAGAGATCGTAATCACAGGTGAACAGGCTACAATCGGCCAATCACCTCCCTTCATTCTCAAGCATAAGAGCGTTGCTATGAAAAATATCAATCCTAGTCAAACCACTGCTTGGCAAGCCCTGCAGCAACATTTTGAACAGATGAAAGACGTACAGATCGGTGATTTGTTTGCTCAGGATAGCGAGCGTTTCTCCAAGTTCTCTGCCACGTTTAACGATCAGATGCTGGTGGATTACTCCAAAAACCGCATCACCGCAGAAACCCTGGAAAAACTTCAGGCGCTGGCCAAAGAGACCGACTTGCAGAGCGCAATCAAATCGATGTTCGCCGGTGAGAAGATCAACCGCACTGAAGATCGCGCCGTACTGCATGTGGCGCTGCGCAACCGCAGCAACACGCCAATCCTCGTTGACGGCAAAGACGTGATGCCGGAAGTGAATGCGGTGCTGGCAAAAATGAAACAGTTCTGTGACCGCGTGATTGGCGGTGACTGGAAAGGCTACACCGGCAAGCCGATTACCGACGTGGTGAATATCGGGATCGGTGGCTCTGACCTCGGCCCTTATATGGCGACCGAAGCGCTGCGTCCGTATAAAAACCATCTGAATATGCACTTCGTTTCCAACGTGGATGGCACCCACATGGCTGAAACGCTCAAGCCGCTGGATCCTGCCACCACGCTGTTCCTGGTCGCCTCTAAAACCTTCACTACCCAGGAAACCATGACCAACGCCCACAGCGCGCGCGATTGGTTCCTGAAAACCGCCGGTGATCAGAAACACGTGGCGAAGCACTTTGCTGCGTTGTCCACTAATGGTAAAGCGGTGGCCGAGTTTGGTATCGACACCGACAATATGTTCGAGTTCTGGGACTGGGTGGGTGGCCGTTACTCCCTGTGGTCGGCTATCGGCCTGTCGATTGCGCTGTCGCTGGGCTTTGATAACTTCGAGCAACTGCTGAGCGGTGCGCACGAGATGGATAAGCATTTTGCGCAGACGCCTGCTGAGAACAACCTGCCGGTGCTGCTGGCGCTGATCGGCATCTGGTACAACAACTTCTTCGGCGCAGAAACCGAAGCGATTCTGCCGTACGATCAATACATGCACCGTTTTGCTGCTTATTTCCAGCAGGGCAACATGGAATCCAACGGTAAATATGTCGATCGCAACGGCAATCCGGTGGATTACCAGACTGGCCCAATCATCTGGGGCGAGCCAGGTACCAACGGCCAGCATGCGTTCTATCAGTTGATTCATCAGGGGACTAAACTGGTTCCTTGCGATTTTATCGCCCCGGCCATCAGCCATAATCCGTTAAGCGATCACCACGCCAAGTTGCTGTCGAACTTCTTTGCTCAAACGGAAGCGCTGGCGTTTGGCAAATCACTGGCAGCGGTAGAAGAAGAGTTTGCGGTACAGGGTAAAACGCCGGAAGAGGTCAAGCACGTCGCGCCATTCAAGGTGTTTGAAGGCAACCGCCCGACCAACTCTATCCTGCTGCGAGAGATCACGCCGTTCAGCCTGGGTAGCCTGATTGCCCTGTATGAACACAAGATCTTTACCCAAGGTGTCATCCTTAATATCTTCACCTTCGACCAATGGGGCGTGGAGTTAGGTAAACAACTGGCAAACCGCATTCTGCCAGAACTGGCGGGTAAAGAGGCCGTGGCGAGCCACGACAGTTCAACCAACGGCCTGATCAATCGTTTCAAAGCGTGGCGTTAAGCCTGTGGCTTGAAATCCGCCTGCAAGCGCTGGTGCGTTAGCCTAAAGGATGAGCCTCTCTAATGAGGTTCATCCTTTCCAACATAAGTAAATTGGCAGAGTGCACAATTTATTTATGGCAAATGGGATACTCTGAACGCTAGTTTGACTGGATTCTATATTCTGAACAATTCGAGCTGTAGCAAGGTGATGACGTAGCGAGGCTACAGATAACCTGAGTGACAAAGTCAATGCCCATGTAACTTGACGATGACGGATATAGAGGGCTCGTTCAGTTAGCATGTAGTTGCGATATCAAATACTCCGACTATAGTTGATTTATATATTTAATGCCTAATAAGCCTATTTCATTAGAAATATAAGATTTATTATAATGGTGAGCTTTTTCCTAAATTTCGTACGAAGTTTGTTTTTATTATTTATTATGTTATAAAAATTAAGTTTACTGACTATACCCTTTTCCTTTAAAGCTGTAGGGTGTTAGTTGTAATCGACCTATCGGTGGCATAGCCTCGGTGGGATCGTTACGGCTACAAGTTCGAAGGGTGTACTATAAGTTTAAGAAAGTGTTCTTTAAACACTTGATTTACTACTATTAAGAGGGTTGTGTATGAAAAAGGTATTGTGTCCGGTATTAGTCGCGCTTGCTTTGTTCGGCGCTTCCAATTCCTGGGGAGCTCCTTTCGTTGCTCTCGGGGCAAAAGGTAAAGCGGTCGCTGTAGGGACCAGTGCTGTTGCCGTCGCTGCCGCGTGCGGTTTAGTTGCGGAAAACAAAGGTGGTGGGGAAGATGGCATCTCAATTACCCCTACTACCACGACGACTACCAGAACGAAATAAACAGTAAAAGAGTAACCGCATATAGCTACAGTGCTTGGTGTTGCAGGTAGTGAGCAGAGCCTGATGAGTTTAGTCGGGTCAACACTTCTTCTGCCGCAACTCCATGGACCAAAGACATAAACGCGGTTATTCTTTTTTTTATCTACGTGCCGGGATTGCTCAATTGCGCTATCTACCTTTGTTAATCATATGCTTATCCCTCCAGGCCTGTACCTCAGCCCAGAAAAACGTAAATGATGCAATTTATCATTTGGTGTTTGAGTCGTCGGACGTTGAACTGACAGACCAAGAAGTCCAGAGCCTCTCCAAGCCTAGTGCGTATGTCCGTATTGACGATCAGCTACAGATTGTGATGGTGCTCGGGGCGTTTGAAAACGGCGAAGAGAAATGGGTGAGTCAGGACCGTACTCTGATGACGTTAAGAAACGGGCGCGTGGTCAAAACGCTGGGGTGGAAGGATAATTTGCTCAGCGTGTCTAATCTTGAGCAGGATCCTTTGTCAGACCCACGGCGATTGGTCAATGGAGCACGCTGGTCATCGATGATCTCCTGGACGGAAGAAGGCCAGGCTCGTTCTGGTTACTCTGAATCCGTATTCCATCGATTAGAAGATAAACCTCTCGTTATTGGCGGTAAGAGCCAGAATTATCAGGTTATTGAAGAGACGGTTAATGTCGATGACTTGGGTAAAAGCTGGGTGAACCGCTTCTGGTTGGATCCGCAAACGGGCACGGTAGTTAAATCAGTGCAATTCATGGGCGCGGACTATTTCCCGATTGAAATTACATTATTGAAGCAGAGGCATAATGAAAAAAATTAATCTGCTTTTGAGTACGCTTCTGTGCCTTTCGCTGAATTCTGCCCACGCAGAAAGTCGAGTAACCGTGTTTTATCCGGACAAGGCGTCAGTCACGCTTAAAAATGTGCCCACGTTAGAGAACCTGGTGGTGGATAACCCGGCTTTGCAAGGCAAAATCTGGTGGTCAGGGGCGGCGATTGCCGTGCAGGGTGCGACTCAACTCCAGCAGCAGAAGCAACAGCAACTCTTAGCGCGCTTGAAGGCGTTAAGCGCGGTTTTGCGGCAGGATGACGATATGTCTTTGGCGGCAACGGTGGACGCGGTGCATTCGCAACTTGCTGAACTTAACGTCATCGGTCGCCTGTTTGTTCCGCTTGATCCTGACATGATCCGCTTAGATCCGGTGCTTGATCGTCGGCTGCAGGGCGAATATCAGCTCTATGTCGCACCAGAGCCGAAAAGCGTCAAGTTGTTGGGCGCATTGGCACCACATGGTAAACGTGATTTCTTACCGGGAAAAGATGTCAGTGACTACCTTACCGGGCTCCAGCCTCTTGAGGGGGCTGAACATGATACCGCCTGGATTATCACTCCCCAGGGTAAGGCGCAGCCTGTCCCTATCGCTTACTGGAACCGGCGGCATAATGAAATGACGCCAGGGAGTCTTTTATTTCTGGGGTTTGCCGTTTCCGCATTGCCTGACGATTTCA
This sequence comes from Serratia sp. HNCC26DJ206, assembly GCF_057180605.1. Classification (NCBI taxonomy): domain Bacteria; kingdom Pseudomonadati; phylum Pseudomonadota; class Gammaproteobacteria; order Enterobacterales; family Yersiniaceae; genus Serratia; species Serratia sp. HNCC26DJ206. The sequence goes on along the minus strand of NZ_JBXUGP010000023.1, from coordinate 73,616 downwards.
AAGACATCAACGAGCAAATTATTTCGTTATTGACGCACCGGATGCCAGACTGATGAAAAAACGTTACTTATTTAGCTTGGTTGCGCTGTCTGTCGCCAACGCGTGTCAGGCGGCCTCATATCCTGCCCCTCTGGGGCCCTCTCAGACTGACTTCGGCGGCGCTGGTTTGCTGCAAACCCCGACTGCGCGTATGGCAAAAGAGGGCGAGTTCAGTTTCAACTACCGTGATAATGATCAATACCGCTTTTACTCGATTTCTGTTCAACCGATGCCATGGTTGGAAACCACTGTCCGTTATACCGACGTGCGAACGCGAAAATACAGTAATGACCCTTCGTTCAGCGGTGACCAAACTTATAAAGACAAATCTTTTGATGTGAAATTACGTCTTTGGGAAGAAGGGTATTGGCTGCCTGAGATGGCTGTAGGGGTGCGTGACATCGGCGGTACTGGGTTGTTCGATGGTGAATATCTGGTGGCCAGTAAAGGGTGGGGGCCTCTCGATTTTACTTTGGGTATGGGATGGGGCTATCTGGGTAACAGTGGTAATGTCAGGAACCCATTCTGTGATGCCAGCGATCGCTTTTGTACGCGTGAAAATGTGCATACGACGACTGGCGGAACTGTCAGCCTCAGTGAATCTTTCCGCGGGCCTGCGGCGATCTTCGGCGGTGTGGAATATCAAACCCCTTGGCAACCACTGCGCCTGAAGCTGGAATATGAAGGGAACGATTATCAAGGTGATTTTGCCGGTAGACTCAAGCAAGACAGTAAATTCAACTTCGGCGCGGTTTATCGCGTAACAAATTGGGCCGACGTCAATATGAGTTATGAGCGCGGTAATACCTTTATGGCAGGGTTTACCTTACGCACTAACTTTAATGAATTAACACCTTCTCATGTTGATCAATCAAAGCCAGCTTATCAGCCTGAGCCTCAGGGCAGCGGGTTGCAGCAGGATGTGGTCGCCAACCAGCTTTCAGCGCTTGAAGATCAAGCGGGTTTCTCTGCACCTAAGATTCAGGTGAAAGATAATACGCTGTACATGACCGGAACCCAGTCCAGGTATCGCTATAGCGAAGATGGGGTCGAGCGGGCCAACATTATTCTGATGAATCATCTTCCAGAAGGTGTGGATACGCTGGCGGTGACCGAAACTCGTTATAATTTACCGCAGGTGACGACCAAGACCGATGTCAACAGTTTACGTGCGCAGTTAGAAGGATATCCACTGGGGCATGAACAAACGTTGCAGCAAAAACGTCTTGAACCGTTATTGCCAGAAAATACCGAGCAAGGTTATTACATTGAAAATGACAGGTTTGGTTTCAGCCTTTCACCGACGTTAACCCAGTCTGTTGGCGGTGCAGAGACATTTTATATGTATCAGATTGGCCTGTTGGGCAGCGCCAACTGGTGGGTGACAGACCATTTATTAACCAGTGGCAGTGTTTTTGCTAACCTGGCGAACAACTACGATAGATTTAACTATACAGCGCCACCTCCAGACTCCCAATTGCCACGTGTTCGTACGCATATTCGTGAATACGTTGGCAACGATGTGTATCTCAACGATCTCCAGGCCAACTACTTCCAATCTTTTGGTGATGGTATCTATGGCCAGGTGTATGGCGGATATCTGGAAAGCATGTTCGGCGGCGTCGGTGCGGAAATGCTGTATCGTCCGTTAGACACTGATTGGGCGGTCGGTGTTAATGCCAACTGGGTGAAACAGCGTGACTGGGAGGATATGATGCGTTTCGCTGATTATGATGCCGTTACCGGGCATGTCACCGGTTACTGGAAACCGCCTTTTGCTGATGGCGTGTTGGTGGCTTTGAGCGTAGGCCAGTATCTGGCTAAAGACAAAGGTGCGACGGTCGATCTGTCTAAACGTTTCGACAGCGGAGTTGTGGCGGGTGTTTACGCTACGTTTACCGATGTGACACGGGAAGAGTATGGTGAGGGTTCGTTTACCAAGGGTTTCTACATTTCCATCCCGCTGGAGTTGATGACCACTTCGCCTTCCCGCAGTCGTATGCAGGTCGGTTGGACCCCGCTTACCCGCGATGGTGGGCAAATGCTGGGCCGCAAATATCAACTGTATGGTTTGACGTCCGATCGGGATGTTCGCTTCCGTTAATCGTTTATCACTGCTCAATTTGGGGGATTTTTAATCCCCCAAAATCTCTCTGCTCCCCCATCGCTCACACTACTCACTCTTTTTGCTTCTGCTGTCCCCTGGCTTCAGCCTGAAATCACAGACATAAAAATGGCGGCCTAGCGCAGGCCGCCCAAGACACAGGTATTGATCAGATTAAAGCAAAGTACATCAAACGTATTGCAGTAGACAAAAACACAGGATTTAACACTTACCGGGCCCGGCATCACCGAACCTGGTAATTTATCAGCCTTTCACGCCGCCAGAAGTCAGGCCACCCACCAACCAGCGCTGTGCCAACAGGAACACGGCGGTAATCGGAATGGCTGACAGCACGGCGGCGGCGGCAAAGTCGCCCCACAGGTAGTTTTGCGGGTTCAGGTATTGCTGCATACCGACGGCCAGCGTGTAGCTGTTTACATCACGCAACAACAGAGAAGCGACCGGAACTTCGGTGATCGCCGCAATAAATGACAGAATAAACACCACCGCCAGAATTGGCACTGAAAGCGGCAGCAGCACCAGGCGGAATGCCTGCCACGGGGTCGCCCCATCCAGCGCAGCCGCTTCTTCCAACGAGTTATCGATGGTTTCGAAGTAGCCCTTAATCGTCCAGACGTGCAGCGCTATGCCGCCCATATAGGCAAAAATCACGCCGCCATGGGTATTCAGGCCGATAAACGGAATGTATTGGCCCAAGCGATCGAACAAGGCATACAACGCCACCAAGGACAAAACGGCCGGGAACATCTGGAAAATCAGCATGCTTTTCAGCAGGGTGCTTTTACCGCGAAAGCGCATGCGGGCAAAGGCGTAGGCGCAGGTGGTAGATAGCGTCACAATACCCACGGCGGTGATCGCCGCCACTTTAACCGAGTTCCACAGCCACAACAGCACCGGGAAAGGTGGCGGAGTGACAGTGCCGTCAGCATGGGTCACGCTCATACCGAGCGCCAACCGCCAGTGATCCCAGGAGATCTGATCCGGGATCAGGCTGCCGGTGGCGAAGTTCCCAGAACGCAGCGATATCGCGATAACCATCAGTAATGGGAACATAATTAAAGCAATAAAGCTCAGCATCAGAATATGGGTGATCAACAGACGCACGCGCTGTGATTTGGGTTGGACCATAGCCATTATCGTTCTCCCTTAGTCAAAATTCATCTTGCTGGCTTTCAGGTTCAAGATCGCCAGTGCGCCTACCAACAGGAAGATCAACGTAGCAATGGCCGCTGCCAAGCCAAAGTCCTGCCCGCCGCCGCCTTCAAAGGCGATGCGATAGGTGTAGCTCACCAACAGATCGGTATAACCGGCTGGCGTGGTGGTGCCAATCATGTCCGGCCCGCCACGGGTCAGCAGTTGGATCAGGACAAAGTTGTTAAAGTTAAAGGCGAAGCTGGCGATCATCAGTGGCGTCAGCGGTTTGATCAGCAACGGGAGCGTGATGCGGAAGAAGTTCTGCATCGGAGTGGCACCGTCCATCGCTGAGGCTTCGTACAAGTCGTCAGGAATGGCTTTCAGCAGCCCCATGCACAGGATCATCATGTACGGATAACCCAGCCAGGTATTGACGATCAGGATCATGCTCTTAGCGGTGATCGGATCGGTGAACCAGGCTGGTTTGATGCCAAACAGCGCGCTGAGCATCAGGTTGATCTCCCCGAAGCTCTGGTTGAACAGGCCTTTGAAGATCAGGATCGAAATAAACGACGGTACGGCATAGGGCAGGATCAGCAGCACGCGGTAGATCGCTTTGCCTTTCAGTGCTTCCCACTGCACCACGCAGGCCAGCACCATACCGACTGCGACGGTGAAAATCACGGTCAGCACCGAGAAAATAATGGTCCAGACGAAGATCGAGACGAAAGGCTTCTGAATGCCTTCATCGTTCAGCACGCGCAGGAAGTTTTTCCAGCCGGTGGTGACGGTATAGCCTGGGCTGAGGGTATCTTTCGCCCAACTGCCGTCGGCATTAATCGCCTGATAGAAACCGATCTGCGGATTAGGGCGATATTGGATCTGGGTCTGATTGTCGGTCAGTATTTTGCCGTCTTTGCCCAGCGTATAAAGAGGGCTGGTGCCTGAGAACTGGCGCAGAGAACTCATGCGCAGCTCACCGCCGTCCGGTAATTTTGCAACCATCAGGCTCAACGCCTGGCGGTTTTGAGTAATCACCCGCAGCGTAGCGCGCTCGCCGGCAGGGGAGGCACTTTCAGCGCTCAGTTTCAGCGTCTGCGGTTCACTGCTATTGAGACTGAACGGCTCAGAAATCAGTAATTGGCCGCTGTCCGGGTGGGTTAACTGCATCAGCCACTGCTGGTTTGCCGTCGGATAAAGCTCGAAGGTAAAAGTTTTACCGGTCTGGAATTGGCGTTGCATCAGTACCGACTGAGCCCGCTCAAAGGTTAACTGGTTGGTACTGCTGTAGTTGGTAAACGCGATGGCGATGGTGCAAATCAGCGGGAACAGGACGAACAGCCCCATCCCGGCGACACCTGGGTACACATAGCGCCAGGCATAGGCACGGCGATTGGCGAACACATACAGCCCGGCACTGACCAGCACCAGCGTCAGAATCGCGAACAGGTATTCTCCCTGTGCATACATCAACACAATCAGATAGCAAGTCACCAAGCTGAACAGGCCGACGAACAGCCATTTCAGAATGTCACTTTGCCACCACTTCGATTTTTTTCGCGCGGGCAAACCGGCGTGAGCTAATTGCATAGGGCATTCCTTTCTGGGGTATTACAGCGGGATGCTGACCGCATCCCACACAGCTTAAGGGCAAGGTGGGCACAGAGCCCACCGGTTGCCGGGTATTACTTGATGATACGGGCGTGTGCATCTTCCAGTGCGGCTTTCACCGTCTGGCGCCCGGTAATGGCGTTGATCACGGCACTGCGCATCGCATACCAGAAGGTGCTCATCTGTGGGATGTTCGGCATGATTTCGCCGTTTTGCGCGTTCTTCATGGTGGCAGCAATGCGTGGATCTTTCGCCAGATGCTCTTGGAACGATTTCAGCGCCACGGCACCCAGCGGCTTGTCTTTGTTGACGTCAGCCAGGCCCTGATCGGTGATCAGATAGTTTTCCAGGAATTCGGTCGCCAGTTCTTTGTTCGGGCTGGCGGCGTTGATGCCTGCGGTCAGTACACCGACGAACGGTTTAGACGGCTTGCCTTGGAAGGTTGGCAGCAGAGTCACGCCATAATTGATTTTACTCTGTTCGATGTTTGACCAGGCCCACGGGCCGTTGATGGTCATGGCGGTCTGGCCTTTATTGAATGCGCCTTCAGCAATCGAGTAATCGGTATCGGCGTTGATGTGCTTATTCTTCACCAGATCGACGATGAACTGCAAACCGGCCTGTGAGCCCGCGTTGGCTACGCCCACGTCTTTAACATTGTATTTGCCGTTTTCAAATTTAAAGGCATAACCGCCGTTGGCCGAGATAATTGGCCAAGTGAAGTAGGGTTCTTGCAGGTTCCACATGATGGCGCTCTTGCCTTTGGCGCGCAGCTCTTTATCCAGTGCCGGGATCTCTTCCCAGGTCTTCGGTGCGTCTTTGACCAGATCTTTGTTATAAATCAGTGACAGGGCTTCAACCGCGATCGGGTAACCGATCAGCTTGCCGTCAAAGCGAACTGCATCCCAGGTGAAAGGATAGATTTTTTCCTGGAAGGCTTTGGAAGGATGGATTTCTGCCAGCAGGCCAGACTGTGCGTAACCGCCAAAACGGTCGTGTGCCCAGAAGATGATGTCCGGGCCGTCACCGGTCGCGGCAACCTGCGGGAATTTCTCTTCCAGTTTGTCCGGATGCTCAATAGTCACCTTAATGCCGGTGTCTTTCTCAAACTTTTTGCCAACTTCGGCCAGGCCGTTATAGCCTTTATCGCCGTTAATCCAGATAACCAGTTTGCCTTCTTCAATTTTGGCAAAGGCAGAAGAAGACAGCACCAGCGTGGTTAAGGCCGAAAGCGCCAGCATGCGTGCGCTTTTTTTCATTCTGAGATTCATAATTCCATCCTTTATGTAGGCACTGCGGTAAGGAGAGCAATTTCGCGCTCATAGTGGGTCACAACCGGATACTTTCTCATCCTCCCCCCGTCTACGCCCCATGCCTGAGTAGTGTGATCCAGCTAACATTGCGCCCTATTCTGTGGTGTCAGGCACATAAAGGGGGGGCGATTTTTGCAAAGGAGATCACAGATTTGCCCTATGCTGGGAACTTCGACCGGGAACCGTAGTTCCCTCATCCTCCCATCTCCTCCCCCATGAAAAATCCTGTTACGGATGATTACCCCTTCTTGTCATTACCTCACTATCAGCAACATTGATTTTTTCGCCATGTACAGCAGGAACCCTGACTTATGTCGTTAATGCGTACTGCCACTCACCCGACGTTGTACCGGATCCATCCGGTCAGTTTCCGCGATGGAAACGGCGATGGTGTTGGTGATGTACCCGGCATGATGGCGGCGTTGCCCTATCTGAAGATGCTGGCCGTGGATGGCTTGTTGCTGCCGCAGGCGTTGCCACCAGAGGCCGGTGCGGAAGTGGCGGGGCACGGGTTGGCGCTCTGGCACAGCGAAGGGCCAAACCGTATCTGCCGCAGCGCAGCACCCGATCAGCACTATGCCCGTGGTGTGCTGGCGCTGGAGGTGATGCCATTCAGCGTTGAGAAACTGGTGGCGGTCCTTAATACCCACCGTCACCGGCTGGCGGAAAACGTCTGGAGTACCGGTGAAGCCGATCAGCCGCGCGTGGTCAGCCACTGGGGGCAGGGTGACCTGCGTTCCGCCCAGGCTTTTCTGACGTTGCTGGCGTTGCTGCCAGCCCCTATCTGCCTGTATCAGGGGGAAGAGCTTGGCCTGCCGCACGCAGCCGGTTTACAAGAGCCGCACGGCGCACAAACGCCAATGCCCTGGCACGAGGCCCCGGAGCAGGTAACTGCCGGTGAAATCCACTGGTATCAGCAGGTGGCTATCGAACATCGTGCGTTGGCGATCAGCCGCCAGCAGCATGACAACAACTCAACGTTACGTTACTGCCAGGCTTTGTTGGCTTTGCGCCAGTTGCCGGTGATTCAGCACGGTGAACTGAGTTCGGTCAGCCAGCAGGATGGCGTAATTCGTTTACTCATTACCCATCAGGATCAATGCCTTGAAGCGCTAATCAACCTGCAGCCATATACTCAGCCGGCCGTGCCGTCTGAGGCAACTATTCCTTTGGCTTGGCAGCACGGTGCGCAGCAAGAGGATCAGCAATGGGTTTTGGCGGGTTTTGCATCTGCCATTTTTACACGAAATGTTAACTGCGAAAGCAGGGGAGTAACGCATGGCTAGCGTCACACTGCGCAGCGTTTATAAGGCCTTCGGTGAGGCCGTGATTTCCAGGGACGTTAATCTGACCATCGATGACGGTGAATTTGTGGTGTTTGTCGGGCCATCGGGCTGCGGTAAATCGACGCTGTTGCGCATGATTGCCGGGCTTGAGGATATTACCTCCGGCGATCTGTTCATTGGTGAAAAACGCATGAACGAAGTGCCGCCTGCCGAACGCGGTATCGGCATGGTGTTCCAGTCCTATGCGTTGTATCCGCACCTGTCGGTGGCCGACAACATGTCGTTCGGTCTGAAACTGGCTGGGGCGAAAAAAGCGGAAATTACCCAGCGGGTCAACCAGGTTTCTGAAGTGCTGCAACTGGCGCATTTGCTCGATCGGCGGCCAAAAGCCCTGTCCGGCGGCCAGCGCCAGAGGGTCGCGATCGGCCGTACTCTGGTTGCTGAACCGGATGTGTTCCTGCTCGATGAGCCGCTTTCTAACCTGGATGCCGCCCTGCGTGTGCAGATGCGCATTGAGATCTCGCGCCTGCACAAGCGCTTGCAGCGCACCATGATTTACGTCACCCACGATCAGGTCGAAGCAATGACGCTGGCAGACAAAATCGTGGTGCTGGATGCCGGGCGTGTCGCTCAGATCGGCAAGCCGCTGGAGCTGTATCACTACCCGGCCAACCGTTTTGTCGCCGGTTTTATCGGCTCGCCGAAGATGAACTTCCTGCCGGTTAAAGTGACTGCCGTTGAACACAATAACGTGCAGGTTGAACTGCCGATGCCTAATCGCCAACTGGTGTGGTTACCGGTTGAGTCTGAGGGCGTCGTGGTTGGGGCCAACCTGTCGTTGGGCATTCGCCCTGAACATCTGTTACCGAGCTCCGAATCTGCGGTAGCGCTGATGGGCGAAGTGCAGGTCGTAGAGCAACTGGGTAACGAAACCCAGATTCATATTCAAATTCCAGAAATTCGTCAGAACCTGGTGTACCGCCAGAATGACGTAGTGCTGGTAGAAGAAGGTGCAACATTCGCTATCGGGTTGCCGCCTCACCGCTGCCATCTGTTCCGTGAGGACGGTACGGCATGCCGCAGGCTGCATCAGGAACCGGGCGTTTAAGCACGCATGCCGACAGGCAACTATAACAGGAGAATAATGATGACTACTCTGCGCAAACTTCCTTTGGCACTGGCTGTCGCCGCGGGAGTTTTATCTACGCAAGCAATGGCAGTGGATTTTCATGGTTACGCACGTTCTGGTATTGGTTGGACCGGCAGCGGCGGTGCACAACAGTGCTTCAAGGCTACGGGTGCCCAAAGCAAATATCGCCTTGGTAACGAATGTGAGACTTATGCGGAAATAAAGCTGGGTCAGGAACTGTGGAAAGACGGTGATAAAAGCTTCTACCTGGACTCAAACGTTGCTTACAGTGTCGATCAGGCCAATGATTGGGAAGCTACCAGTCCAGCCTTCCGTGAGATGAACGTCCAGGGTAAAAACCTGATTGCCGCATTGCCTGGTGCCAATATGTGGGCAGGTAAGCGTTTTTATCAACGTCATGACGTTCATATGATCGACTTCTACTACTGGGATATCTCTGGCCCAGGTGCAGGTCTGGAAAACGTCGATCTGGGCTTTGGTAAGCTGTCGTTTGCTGTGACTCGTAATACCGAAGCGGGTGGTTCTGCTGCCTTTGGTGATACCAGAACTGAGTGGTTTGTTGATCCGGTTTCAGGATTGCAGACACGCCAGGTCAGAAATACAGCCGATGTTTACAACGATGTCTATGACGTGCGTTTGGCAGGTATGGAAACCAACCCAGGCGGTACGCTGGAGTTAGGCGTTGATTATGGCAATGCCAACACTAAAGATGGTGTTGAACTGCAACCTGGCGCTTCGAAAAACGGCGTAATGGCCACTGCGGAACACACTCAGAGCATGCTCGGTGGCTTTAACAAGTTTGTTGTACAGTACGCCACGGACTCTATGACCTCATGGAACTCAGGCCACAGCCAGGGTGCCAGCGTCAATAACGACGGCCATATGCTGCGCTTGTTGGATCATGGTGCGGTGAAGCTGAGCGACGATTGGGAAATGATGTACGTTGGTATGTACCAGAATATCAATCTGGACAACAACAACGGCACCACCTGGTACACCGTGGGTATCCGCCCGATGTACAAATGGACTCCGATCATGAGCACCCTGTTTGAAGCGGGCTATGACAACGTCAAGTCGCAGAGAACCGATGAGCGTAACAGCCAGTACAAGCTGACCTTGGCCCAACAGTGGCAGGCTGGCGACAGCATCTGGTCACGCCCGGCACTGCGCGTTTTCGCCACCTATGCCAACTGGGATGAGAAGTGGGGCTATGACAACAATGGAGCTGCGGTCAATAACGGCGGCCGTGGTAGCGACAATGAAGTGACCTTCGGTGCGCAATTCGAAGCCTGGTGGTAAGCAATCTCGCAGCCGAACGTAAGTTCGGCTGCATCAACTTTTCGTTAATCTGTTTGGCTGACGCGTTCTTCTTGCCAGTTGCGCGTCAGCTTCCTCGCCTCTTTTCGAAAGGGCCATCACAATGAAAAAAAATCTACTCGCTTTTTATCTGTCACTGATTTGTGGTTCCGCACTGCCGCTGATGGCGCACGCCACAGCGTTTAACGCGCAGGCGGATGTCTCGGTTGCCCCGGCGATTGCCCATGACACGCTGCAAAAGCTGCCTTGGAAACCGGTAGTACCACCAGCCAGCGAAAGTTTTAAGATCACCGAGGCCAACCCGCAGGTTAGCCAAGGCGATATTCAGGGGCAGGTAGCCGCATTTACGTTGCCAGCGGATCGCGGTTCGCTGGAAATTACCCTCAGTAGCCTGGTGAACGATCGTAGCGTCTTTGCACCGAGCGTGCTGGTTCTGGATGAGCAAATGCGGCCCGCCGCGTTTTATCCCAGCAGTTATTTCCCGTATGAACGCGCGGGCGTGATGTCTGGCGATCGTTTGGAAGGCACGATGAAGCTGACGCCCGCTCTGGGGCAGAAACAGATCTACGTATTGGTGTACACCACCCGCCAGGATTTAGCGGCTACCACCCAACTCCTTGACCCGGCCAAAGCCTACGCTATGGGAGTAGGGAATGCGGTCCCGGATATTCCAGACCCAATTGCCCGGCACAGCCCAACGGGTGAGCTGAACCTGAAAGTGCGCTCAGAGCAAAATATGGGCAGCGTCATGATTGGCTTACCGCTGACAAACTCTTCAGCACCTGCACCGGTGGTGGTGGGTTCAACGGCACCAGCACCTGCTGCACCTGTCGCCGCCCCGGCACCTGCTGCTCCAGCAGAACCGATGCTCAATGACACCGAAGCCTACTTCAATAAAGGTATCAAACAGGCGGTTAAGGCTGGCGATATCGATAAGGCCTTGAAACTGATGAATGAGGCCGAAAAACTGGGTTCTACCACCGCACGCGAAACGTTTATTGGCAGTGTGAAAGGCAAGGGGTAATCCCCACGCTGCTGATGCTGGCTTGATGATTGGTGCGCCTCCAGCGCACCTTTTTTCCTGTGTGGCAAGGGCTTTTCCAATGGCTGTTCTTCCGTTTTACCCGTTCCCTTCCTGTTAAAAACTCTACTGATTTCACTGCGAATCAACCTGCCGCTTTCGGGTTTCTGCGTTACAATGACAATCTGTTAACGATTTGTAGGGTCAGGAACCGCCCGTCTGGCGTGGTTTCTGCCATGGAGTAGAACATGTCTGGCAATAGGGATTCCATCCTGCCGCCCATTGCGTGGTTGCCTGAAAACTCCCCGATACCCGCCGCCATTAGCGATTGGCTGATGGAGTTGGGTTCCATGACTCGCCGTTTTGAGCGCCATTGTGGCCTGGTGCAGGTCGAGCCCCAGCGCGAATGTTTCGTGACCTGCGAGCAGTTGGGCGAAGAAGCCGAACATTTACCTTACAGCGAGCGTTATTGGCTGCGTGAGATTGTATTGTTGGGGGATGGCCAGCCCTGGCTGTTGGGGCGAACGGTGATCCCACAGGAAACGCTGACCGGCCCGGATCAGGCGCTGGTCGATCTGGGCACCTTGCCGCTGGGCCGCTATCTGTTCAGCAGCAATACGTTAACTCGCGATTACATTCATGTTGGCCAGCAGGGAGAATTGTGGGCCCGACGTTCCCGCTTACGCCTGGCGGATAAACCACTGTTACTGACTGAACTGTTTTTACCGTCTTCTCCGCTGTATGCGGTGTAGGACGGTATTCCGGCATAATAAGGGGAGAAAAGGATCTTGGAAGGAAGCGTGACTCAAAGCAAATGGCAGGCCTATAGCCACCTGATGCGCATCGATAAACCGATTGGCACGCTGTTGCTGCTGTGGCCGACGCTCTGGGCATTGTGGCTGGCCGGGCAGGGGGTGCCGTCGCTGCCCGTATTGCTGGTGTTCGTGCTGGGCGTATTCCTGATGCGTGCAGCAGGCTGTGTGGTCAATGATTATGCCGATCGCGCTTTTGACGGGCATGTGAAGCGCACCGCTGGTCGCCCGTTGCCGAGTGGTCGGGTCAGTGAAAAAGAAGCCAAAATTCTGTTTGTCGCGCTGGTGCTGATTTCCTTTGCCCTGGTGCTGACGTTAAACGCCATGACCATCTGGCTCTCGCTGGCGGCACTGGCCCTGGCTTGGGTTTATCCGTTTATGAAGCGGGTGACCAACCTGCCGCAGGTGGTGTTGGGGGCCGCATTCGGCTGGTCGATCCCGATGGCTTATGCTGCCGTCAGCGAATCATTGCCTCTGAGCTGCTGGTTGCTGTTCCTGGCGAATATCTGCTGGACGGTGGCTTACGATACGTTGTATGCCATGGTGGATCGTGATGACGATGTGAAAATCGGCATTAAGTCCACCGCCGTGCTGTTTGGCCGCCATGACAAGCTGATCGTCGGGTTATTGCAGTTTGCCACCCTGCTGTTGATGCTGTGGGTGGGCTATATGATACAGCTTGGCGGTGCCTATTATTGGTCATTGCTGCTGGCCGGAGCGCTGTTTATCCATCAGCAGAAACAGATCGCCAACCGCGATCGCGATGCCTGCTTCACTGCCTTCCTGAACAACAACTACGTTGGCTTAGTGCTGTTTATCGGCATTGCGCTGAGCTATCTCTGAGCCTGATTGCAGGCAAAGAAAAGGCACCCAATTCGGGTGCCTTAGTCTGTTGAAACACGACGCTATTCGCCAGTTTTTTCCACGTCTGCCGTTTCCGGCAACTCGTTAGTCTCTTCCGGCGTGCTGACGCTTTCGATGGTCAGCTTGATTTCCGGCGTGATCAGATCGCTCAGCATGGTGTAAACCTCCATGGTGTGCTCACGGATCGCATCGCCGATATCGTTGATATAGCCTTCTTCACGCAGCGTCGCCACCAGGGTGGAGAACACCGCTTTGTCGAAGAACTCCGGCGCATTGATACCGTGCAGCACCGACAGGCGCTGAGCCATGATGCGGCTCTCTTTCTCCAGCGCGCCACGGTTGATGCTCGGGTTGGCACTGAGGATCGACATGGTAATCGCGTAACGCTGCAAGGTTTCGCGCACACCGGCCGCCAGCAGTTGCAGCGGGCGAATACGCGCCGGGTTCAGCACCAGCTCGTCACCTTTGTGGCAAATCAACTGTTGGCGGGCCAGTTCGTCGATCAGCGGTTGCAGAACCTCCGGCAGCTGTTCTTTTTCATAGCGCAGGAACAGTTCGGCTTTCAGCATCGGATAGATCAGGCTGACCTGGCGCAGTAACTCATCGCGTGATACGCGACGGTGATGCATCACGATGGTGGCAATCAGCGAAGGCAATACCAGCATATGGTGAATGTTGTTGCGGTAATAGGTCATCAGCACCGCTTGCTCGCGCGGCAGGATGATGATGTCACCGATGCTGTCTTTTTCCACCTCGAACTTGTTCATGTTCAACGCGTGATCCAGCAACTGCTCCGGCGTTTGTGCTGGCACGGTGGCATCAGGCGCATAAGGTGCATTACGCATCAACTGAAGGTAACAATCCAGTTGCTCAATCAACTGTTCACGAGTCAGCGCCCGCTGGCGCGATGCCAACAATGCGGTAACACACAGGTTCATGGCGTTGGCCGCCGCCGCATTGTTGATACGCACCATGATCCGGGCAGCCAGATCGTTGACCGCTGGCGTCAGCCAGCTTGGGCGCTGGGCTTCGATCGGATCAATAGACTCGCGCCACTGTGGCACATGGTGATTGAGGTAAGAGGTCAACGACAGAGGCTCGCCAAAGTTGACGTAGCCCTGGCCGAGGTTGCGCAGTTTGCGCAGGCCGCGCAGCATCTGCAACAGGCTCTCTTTCTCTTTGGTCGCACCGCGCAGCTCTTTGGCGTAGGTCCCTACCTCCATCACATGCTCATAACCGATGTAAACCGGCACTAATGTGATTGGGCGAGTCCCACCGCGCAGCATCGCCTGGATGGTCATCGACAGGGTGCCGGTTTTCGGTTCCAGCAAACGTCCGGTACGGGAACGGCCACCTTCCACAAAATATTCTACCGAATAGCCCCGGGTGAACAGCTCACCAAGGTATTCACGGAACACGGTGGAATAGAGCTTGTTGCCCTTGAAGGTACGGCGGATAAAGAACGCCCCCAAACGGCGGAAGATCGGCCCGGCTGGCCAGAAGTTCAGGTTGATGCCTGCGGCGATATGCGGCGGCACCAGCCCCTGATGGTAAAGCACGTAAGACAGCAACAGGTAATCCATGTGGCTGCGATGGCAGGGCACATAGACAATCTCGTGGCCGTCTTGCGCCAGTTGGCGCACGCGCTCGGCTTTGGTGACGTTGATGCCCTGATACAGCCGGTTCCAGGTCCAGCTCAACACGCGATCGGAAAGGCGTACGGCTTCATAAGAGAAATCGGCGGCAATCTCTTCCATCAGCGCAATGGCATTTTGCTGGGCTTTTTCGTGAGTGATCTTTTTGCTGCGCGCTTCGTCTTCGACCGCTTTTTCAATCGCTTTAGAAGCCAGCAACTTGTTGAACAGATCCTGACGGGCCGGCAGGCTTGGCCCAACGGCGGCCAAGCGCTGACGCGAGAAGTGCATGCGCGCGACACGCGCCAGTTTCTGCGCGATGGTTTTGTCAGTACCGTGCTCGGTGGCCATGCGCCGCAGAGAAACGGTATTGGAGAAGCGGACAAAACTGTCACGCCCTAACCACAGTATGGCGAAGAATTTCTGTACGCCGTTCAGCAGGCGCAGATGCGGTGTTCCGTGCCCTTCACGCCCCGGTGAGCGGCCGAACATCACGGATACCGGAAGCATCTGAATGTCGAGATCCGGATTGCTGCGGTGCAGATCCAGATAGTCGTGGAACAGTTTTACCGATTCTTCTTTTGGCGTGTAATAGCGGAATACGCGCGGGCCTTCATGGATAAACACGTGGCTCGGCAGAACGGCGCCGTCGATCTCCAGCGAGTTAAGGGGGTCGGGCAGATCCAACGCCAGGCACTGGGTGCGCAAGGTGAGCAAATCTGCCTTGGAATTATAAGGTAAAACATACAGAATTGGCCGTGAGGGATCTAACCCTAACTCCGTGACCGGATCCGAAGGGATAACCTTACTTTTTACCAACATTTTCAGTGGTAAATTCAATAGTTTATAATATATTTTACGCCAACCTAACATAACAACATAAAGCCTCTTGTTAGCAATGCGCCGCAAGCATACCAGAAACCAGGTAGCAGATCTGTGGTGTTGGGAATTCCAAGGCCGTTAACGGCTCTGGAAACACATAGGTAAATTATGACTCACCTTAGAGAAAGGTGCTCTTAACATGGCAAATAAAGCAACGGGCCTGACACGCATCATTAAGGCGGTAGGCTATTCATATAAAGGCTTAACCGCAGCCTGGCAGAACGAAGCCGCATTCCGTCAGGAATCGGTCGCGGTCATCGTGGCTATCATACTGGCGATTTGGCTGGATGTGGGTGCGATAGCGCGCATTTTATTGATTGGCTCTGTACTGCTGGTGATGATTGTCGAAATCCTCAACAGCGCGATTGAGGCCATCGTCGATCGCGTGGGGACGGATTACCATGAATTGTCTGGCCGGGCAAAAGACATGGGCTCGGCGGCGGTTTCATTGACGATTATGCTGGCGCTGTTCGTCTGGGGTTCAGTGCTGTGGCAGCATTTTAGTTGACCTTGAAAAGGGGCGTAATGTTGCGAACTGCTTCGCTAATCCCTGATTTTTATTTATTCTTCGGTTCCCAATCCCGGCTTACCTGTATATACTCACAGCAAGACTGTATAAACAAACAGGGGGCGGAATGAAAGCATTAACTACCAGACAGCAAGAGGTCTACGACCTGATTCGCGATCATATTGCGCAAACGGGCATGCCACCAACACGTGCCGAGATCGCCATGCGTTTGGGATTCCGTTCGCCTAATGCCGCCGAAGAGCATTTGAAAGCGCTGGCCCGCAAAGGGGTGATCGAAATTATCTCCGGTGCTTCGCGCGGTATCCGTCTGCTGATGGAAGATGAAGAAGGGTTACCTCTGGTTGGCCGCGTTGCTGCCGGTGAACCTTTGCTGGCCGAGCAACACATTGAAGGGCACTACAAAGTCGATCCTTCTTTGTTCAAACCTAACGCTGATTTCCTGCTGCGTGTTAACGGTATGTCGATGCGTGATATCGGTATCCTCGACGGCGATCTGCTGGCGGTGCATAAAACTCAGGACGTGCGTAACGGCCAAGTCGTGGTGGCACGTATCGAAGATGAAGTGACGGTCAAGCGTCTGAAAAAGCATGGCAACATAGTTGAACTGTTGCCGGAAAACAGTGAATTCCAGCCGATTGTGGTCGATCTGCGCGAGCAGAATTTTACTATCGAAGGTTTAGCCGTCGGTGTGATCCGCAACGGCGACTGGATCTAAGCGTTATACCCCTGATTGATATTTCAATTAATAAGAATTATATCGCCCCAACTCTGGGGCGATACCTCTTCTAAACCATCGTCACCGCACGGCCACGGGAACATTTCACTATGCGCCTGATTTCTGCTTTTACCAGCGACACCGATAAAGCGTTGTGGCGCCTGGCGTTGCCGATGATTTTCTCCAATATCACCGTTCCCTTGCTTGGCCTGGTGGATACCGCCGTTATCGGCCATCTCGATAGCCCGACTTATCTCGGTGGGGTTGCCGTGGGCTCAATGGCGACCAGTTTCCTGTTCATGTTGCTGCTGTTCCTGCGTATGAGCACCACCGGGCTGGCGGCGCAGGCGTTGGGCGCGCAGGATCCGCAACGGCTGGCCAGGGCTTTTATGCAACCGCTGCTGTTGGCGCTGGTGGCCGGGGTGGCGATTGTGCTGCTGCGAGCGCCGCTGATCGCACTGGCCTTGCAGATTGTCGGGGGCGATAAAGAAGTCTTGGCGCAGGCGCGGTTGTTTCTGGAGATCCGTTGGTTAAGCGCGCCAGCGGCATTGGCGAATATGGTGCTGCTCGGCTGGTTGTTGGGCGTGCAGTATGTGCGGGCACCGGTGATCTTGCTGATCGTCGGTAACCTGCTGAATATTGTGTTGGATATTTGGCTGGTGATGGGGCTGGGCTGGAATGTGCAGGGCGCCGCAGCCGCAACGGCGATTGCCGAGTATGCCACGCTGTTACTGGGGCTGTGGCTGTCGTGGCGGGTGCTGCGGATGCGCGGGATTACTCTGGCGATGCTGCACAACGCCTGGCGCGGTAATCTGCGCCGTTTGCTGGCGCTTAACCGTGACATCATGCTGCGTTCGTTATTACTGCAACTGTGCTTTGCCTCATTGACTATTCTGGGGGCGCGTATGGGGGGTGAAATCGTGGCGGTGAATGCGGTGCTGATGAATCTGCTGACGTTCACTGCTTACGCTTTAGATGGTTTTGCCTATGCGGTTGAGGCACATTCTGGCCATGCTTATGGGGCGCGGGACGATCGCCAACTGCATAAAGTATGGCGTGCGGCTTG
Organism: Serratia sp. HNCC26DJ206; assembly: GCF_057180605.1. Lineage (NCBI taxonomy): Bacteria > Pseudomonadati > Pseudomonadota > Gammaproteobacteria > Enterobacterales > Yersiniaceae > Serratia > Serratia sp. HNCC26DJ206. The sequence continues at coordinate 56,118 of NZ_JBXUGP010000023.1, read as the reverse complement.
CAGGCAGGCGTGCCTGGTGGCGCTCGGTTTTGCCCTGATTTATATGCTTGCAGGGCAGCACATCGTGGCAGCGTTAACCTCGCTGCCCGAATTACGTGCTCTGGCGAACCATTACCTGCCTTGGCAGGTGCTGCTGCCCTTGGTGGGTGTTTGGTGTTATCTGCTGGACGGCATGTTTATCGGCGCGACTCGCGGGGCAGAAATGCGCAACAGCATGGCAGTGGCCACTGTCGGTTATGGATTGACGTTATTCACATTGCCGTTGTTGGGCAACCACGGTTTATGGTTAGCTCTGATGGTGTTTCTGGCCTTGCGGGGGTTGGCACTGGGTTGGATTTGGCACCGCCACCAAGTGCGCGGCACCTGGTTTCCAGCTAATCATAACGTCTGAAAACAGATGAGCGCGGCGCTACGCTGCGGCATCGCTACCGCACCGCTTATTTCTTCTTGATCACAATACTGTGGTCATGATCGCAATCATGCTTGTTTTCGCATGCTTCTACCTCAACGCAGGCAGAACACAGGCCGTGGGCTTCAACCACGCTGTGGCGCAGCGCAAATCCTGATTCTGTTGCCAGTTTCTGCAACATTTCTTCCACGCCTTCCGTCGTGCGCTCGGTAACCTGCCCGCAGCGATCGCAGATAAACAGCGCAGAGGTGTGCATCGGCTGTTCGAAGTGGTGGCACAGCACATAGCTGTTGGCGGATTCGACACGGTGGATAAATCCCTGTTCCAACAAAAAGTCCAGAGCACGGTACACCGTGGGGGGCTTAGCCTGGGGTTCGGCGACGCGCAGCAAATCGAGCAGATCGTAGGCGCTGATGGCACCGGGTTGCTCCGCCATCAGGCGTAACACTTCCAGCCGTTGCGGGGTCAGTCGCACGTTACGCTGCTGACAGAGTCGTTCAGCCTGCGCGAGCAGCTTTTCCTGGTTGGTTGAGTTCATAGCAAATATTCCGGTGCGCAAAGAAGCTGATTTTAACATGTTTCAGTGGAATCGCCGAGGGTTGTGCCCTTTTCCCCACATAATGCGTTACTAGCCGACAACATGCGGTTTGAAATGAGAAACAGATCACGATTTATCGCAGTTGCACCTGAATAGGTCACTTTTACTGCTTTCTGGGGTAGGTTCTGGCGTGGGGTAGCGGTATAACGCGCAGCAAGAACGATGATTCTCAGGAGCTTTAGCATGACAGAAAGAGAAAAATTGCTGCGCGGCGAAGTTTATAACAGCCGTGATGAAGAGTTGATCGCACTGTATCACCGGGCGCGCGGCCTTACCAAACAGCTTGCTGCGTTGGATTCGCATCAGGCGGAAGAGAAGAAAAGCCTGCTGTGTGAACTGTTTGCTGCTTGGGGGGATGAAAGCTGGATCGAGCTGCCGTTCTGGTGTGATTACGGTCAGCATATCAGCATTGGTAAAAACTGCTTTATCAACGTCAATGCGGTGTTTCTCGACTGCAATACCATTACCATTGGCGATAACACGCTGATCGGCCCGAACGCGCAAATCTATACGCCAAGTCACCCGCTCAAGGCCAGCGAACGCTTTAGTGGCAATCCTGATTTCCCATTTCAAACCTCGGCCAAACCGGTGGTTATCGGCAGTAACGTCTGGATCGGCGGGAACGTGGTGATCCTGCCTGGCGTGACTATCGGCGATGGCACGACTATTGGCGCAGGTAGCGTGGTCACCGGAGATATCCCGGCTAACGTATTGGCGCTAGGGCAACCCTGCCGGGTGATCCGCGAGCTGGAATAACCGTTTTAGCCTGCCAGCGCTTGCCGTAGTTGTTCGGCAAGCGTGCTCATCTGCTGGGGCGGATTATGGCCAATCAACATAAAGCTGTGATCGCCGCCAGACCAGTACACCAGGTTCATTCCCATGCGCTGTTCATTCTCTGGCGCATCTTCACCAGGTTGTTGAATAATGCACAATGCCAGTGGCCCATATTGTTCATCAAGATAGGTCAGTTGGGCGATGTGCTTGCCATCGTAGGCCAAGATCCGGGCATTTTTCAGCGTCGCTCCTGGCAATGCCAACTGTTGTGACAGTAAGGTAATGCCTAGCTGTTCGCCGGTGTGTTGCAACTGAACGGCGAGCTCCTGAGGGGAAAGGGAATTGTCAGCCAGCGTTTCTGGCGTATACAGCGCCATATATTGTGCCACCAGACCGCGCCAGTTCTCTTCCGGTTGGTTGAACCGCAGGAAGGCGCGATCGCCTGCTACACCTAAAGCCAGTAAACCCATCGCTGCTGCAATCAGCTTGCGGCGGGTGATCCTGGGTGAGGCAGGTTGCAAGAGAGCTTGCAGGCCTGCCTGTAGCCGTTTTTTCGGCGCTTCGTCGAGCAGCGGCTGAAAAGCGGCTTTGAACGGCAGGTTACTGCCAGCCAGCCAGGCCAGACGAGCGGCCAGCTCTGGTTCTCTGGTGAGCCGTTGTTCCAGGTTATGTCGTTGTGAACGCTCCAACTGGTCATCCAGATAAGCGACCAGCAGTTCGTCAATATCGCGATGAGCGCTCATGATTTTTCTCCCTTTGACTGCGCGGGTGTGTTTTGCAACGCACTGTCGTTCGCCAGCCTCAGGCGTGCGGCTGCCAGGCGGCTCATGATGGTGCCGATTGGCACGCCAAGCACTTCCGCCGCCTCCCGGTAGGAAAGCTCTTCTACATACACCAGAAAGACCGTATTACGCTGGGCTTCCGGCAGCCGATTAACGCGCTGCATCACCTGATTGGCCCAGATCGGGTCGTCGTTGCTAGCCGAATCAGCAAGCTCATCAGCATCGACAAAGCCTTGCCCCTGACGAATATGCTGCGCCCGCATTTCATTGAGCCAGATGGAGTGCAGGATCGAGAACAACCAGCGATCCATGCGCGTACCTACGGTAAACTGTGCGGCACGCTCAAGTGCCCGCACGCAGGTGGCCTGAACCAAATCGTCGGCAAGATCCCGCCGGTGGCAAAGCACCAAACCATAGCGCCACAGGCGGGAAAGGTATTGCCCGATATCGTTGCGAATCGCATCGTTGCTGATAGCGGCCTCCAGGGTGCAACCTCATGATTCAGGGTGATGGTCGATAGCCGCTGCCAGATCGCGATACTCTTCACACCCGGTTCCGCAAAGTGATTTGATCACCGCTAACTGCTGTTTGGCCAGATCCGGGCGGCCTTTAATCATGTAGGCTTCACCCAGATATTCGCGGACTTTCGGGTAGTTCGGATCCAACGCCACTGATTTTAAATAGTAGCTGATACCTTCATCGGTGCGGCCGAGTTTGCGGGTGGCATAACCGCGATAATTCAGTGCTACGGCGGTGTTGGGATCCTGTAACGTGTTGAGGACATCAAGGGCCTCCTGATAATGGCCGCTTTTCGCCAGCATGTAGGCATAGTTAGTTCGATCGCCATCGCTAAGCATGCTGCTTTTTTCCACCGTGCAGGTTTTGGTTTTACTGTCGTAGATTTGGCCTTTTGGGCAGGTTGGCGTGCTCTGGCTGTTGTCGCCCATGGCATGGGTAAAACCGGAAAACAACAGGGTGCTGGCGATGGCAGGCAGCAACAGGTTTTTGATGAAACGGTTCATGGTGTGCTCCTCGGTGGGGTAAGGCGTTCTGTGTTACGCCATTACCGAGTGAACACCTGTGAACGCCGATTTATTCATTTCTTTTTAGGCAATTTTCCCAAGACCGCCGATTGTCGTTATAATAGCCGTTTGCGACACTGGCACAGACCGCCGGTTGTTGAACTCCAGACATTTCAGGTAGCCAGTAATTCAGCATGACGACAGATAACCACGCCTCTCAATACGCCGCCAATCGTTTCTCCATCGCGCCGATGCTCGACTGGACCGATCGTCATTGTCGTTACTTTCACCGCCTGCTGACCAAGGAAACGCTGCTGTACACCGAGATGGTGACCACCGGCGCGATTATCCACGGTAAGGGCGACTATCTGGCCTACAGCGAAGAAGAGCATCCGGTGGCGTTGCAACTGGGCGGCAGCGATCCGGCGGCGCTGGCGCATTGCGCCAAGCTGGCGGAGCAGCGTGGTTATGATGAGATCAACCTCAACGTTGGTTGCCCGTCCGATCGGGTGCAGAACGGGATGTTTGGTGCCTGCCTGATGGGGCAGGCGGCGCTGGTTGCCGACTGCATCAAGGCGATGCGCGATGCGGTATCAATTCCAGTGACGGTGAAAACCCGCATCGGTATCGACGATCAGGACAGCTATGCTTTTTTGTGTGATTTTATCGGCACGGTTGCCGGGCGCGGTGAATGCGATATGTTCACCATTCATGCGCGCAAAGCCTGGCTTTCCGGGCTTAGCCCGAAGGAGAACCGCGAAGTGCCGCCGCTGGACTATCCGCGTGTTTATCAGCTAAAGCGTGATTTCCCGCAGCTCACTATTGCGATTAACGGTGGGGTGAAAACGCTGGAAGAAGCGCAGCAGCATTTGCAGCATCTGGATGGCGTGATGATGGGCCGTGAGGCGTATCAGAATCCAGGTATTCTGGCGCGTGTCGACAGCGAAATTTTTGGCTCCCCGGCCGGTGTGCTCAGCAGCGTGGAGATTATCGAATCGCTGTACCCGTACATCGAACGTGAACTGGCCAACGGGACTTATCTTGGTCATATCACCCGCCATATTCTTGGTTTGTTCCAGGGGGTACCGGGGGCGCGCCAGTGGCGTCGTCATCTGAGTGAAAACGCCCATAAACCGGGCGCTGATGCCCGAGTGGTTGAGCAGGCGCTAGCTCTGGTGCGCTCACCACGTACCGAAGTGGCGTAATTATTAATTGATTTGACTAAAACTTGGTCTTTTTGACTAAGGCTGCCAGAGGATCTGGCACTCTTTTCACCGTATTTCAATAGGTTAAATTTTCTGCCAAGTTGGCATGCTTCTTGTAAAGAACAATGTATGCCCTAAATAATTCGAGTTGCAGGAAAGCCAACGCATCTACAACTTGAAGTATGACGGGGATAGACACATTGTTTTTGCCAAGGAGCCACTCATGTTAGAACTCTTCTTTATTATCGGTTTTGTGGTCATGCTGCTGGTTACCGGTATTTCTCTGCTGGGCGTCATCGCGGCGCTATTCGTGGCCGCGGCCTTTATGCTGCTGGGCGGGTTGTTCGCTATGGTGATTAAACTGCTGCCGTGGCTGATTTTGGCGGTGATTGGCGTGTGGATATACCGTTCAATGCAGAAACCGCAGATACGCCGCTATTAATATTTTTTGCTGATTTATCAGACGGTCACACTGAAAACTACATCACAGTTTGCTTACGCGATGCGGCAGAGATCACACCTTGATGTTTTAGAGATGAATACGGCACGTTAAGCGTATGTTTTACTTTCAGCGGCTGTTAGGATACTTCCCAACAGCAGTGATGCCGATGATTTCATCACCGCGAGAGACAATAATAGTGTTGCTTAAGCAACCCCTCGTGTTTCTTGTGGACTCTGCTCTACCCCTACAAAATGCAGTAACAAGAAAGGGTTCCTCGCGGAACCCTTTTCTTTTGCTTAACGCCCTGGAATCAACAGGCAAGAACCGCTGGTTTTGCGGCTTTCCAGCACTTGGTGAGCCTTCTGCGCTTCCGCCAGCGCAAATTTTTGCTCCTCCTTCACCTCGATCTTGATCGCGCCGCTGCCGATCAGTGAGAACAGCTCATTACTGGCGAACTGCAACTCCTGGCGGTTGGTGATATAGCCGTAGAGCGAAGGGCGAGTGACATACAGCGAACCTTTCTGGTTCAACAGCCCCAAGTCGACCCCGGTCACCGGGCCGGAGGCATTACCGAAGCTGACCATCAATCCGCGACGCTTCAGGCTGTTCAGGGAATCCTGCCAGGTGCTTTTACCGACGGAATCGTACACCACGCCGACTTTCTCGCCGTTGGTCAGTTCCGCTACGCGTTGGGCAATATTTTCCTGATGATAGTTAATGGTTGCCCAGGCTCCAGCGCGCTTGGCCAGTTCCGCCTTTTCATCAGAGCCGACGCTGCCAATCAGCTTGGCGCCCAAAGCTTTGGCCCACTGGCAGGCGATCAGCCCAACGCCACCGGCGGCGGCATGGAACAGGAAGACTTCACCGGGCTGGATCTCATAGGTTTGGCGCAGCAGATAGTGCACGGTCAGGCCCTTGAGGAAAGCGGCGGCGCCTTGTTCAAAACTCAGGTTATCCGGCAGGATCGCCAGCCTTTCCAGCGGTACGTTGTGGATCTCGCTGTAAGCGCCGAGTGCAGATTGAGCATAAACCACGCGATCGCCCGGTTTCAGCGCGTTGACGCCTGCCCCAACCTTGATCACCACCCCGGCCGCTTCAGTACCCAGGCCGCTCGGCAAGGTGGCCGGTGGATACAAACCGCTGCGTACGTAGGTATCGATAAAGTTGATGCCGATGGCTCGGTTTTCAACCTGAACTTCGCCCGCTGCCGGATCGACAGGCGTAAAATCAACATACTGCAGCACTTCTGGGCCGCCGGTGGCGGAGAATTGAATACGCTTTGCCATGTCATTACCTCGTCTAGATGTTTGGCTCCACCCTACTCTTTACCGTACCGGCTATCCAGCCTGTAGCGCAGTGATTAATCCTTTTTTGCCATGGTGATGGCGCAAGAATCATGGATAAAAATCACGTATACTCTCGCGTCAGGATCTTCCATTCGCCACCGGATAAAGAATACGCTTCATGGCAGGAAAAAAACCAACCAACAAAACATTCGCGAACGAACCCAGAGATCGCCAGATGGAAGGGCTGAAGATGCCACCGCATTCGCTGGAGGCAGAACAGTCCGTGTTGGGCGGTTTGATGCTGGATAACGAACGCTGGGACAACGTGGCAGAACGCGTGGTTTCCAATGACTTCTTCAGCCGCCCGCACCGCCTGATCTTTACCGAGATGCAGCGCCTGCTGGAAATGAACCGGCCTATCGATTTGATCACCCTGTCCGAGTCGCTGGAACAGAAGGGGGAACTGGAATCTGTCGGTGGTTTTGCTTATCTGGCGGAACTGTCGAAAAACACCCCAAGTGCTGCCAACATCGGCGCTTATGCCGACATCGTGCGCGAACGTGCGGTAGTGCGTGAGATGATCTCCGTGGCTAACGAGATCGCCGACGCCGGTTACGATCCACAAGGGCGCAGCAGCGAGGATCTGCTCGATCTGGCCGAATCCCGCGTTTTCCAGATCGCTGAAAACCGTGCCAGCAAAGATGAAGGCCCGAAAGGCATTGAACGTATTCTGGAAGATACCGTTTCCCGCATTGAGCAACTCTATCAGCAGCCGCACGACGGCGTGACCGGGGTAGATACCGGCTATCACGATCTCAATAAGAAAACGGCGGGCCTGCAAAAGTCTGACCTGATTATCGTTGCCGCCCGTCCGTCGATGGGGAAAACCACCTTCGCGATGAACCTGTGTGAACATGCCGCGATGACGCAGGATAAACCGGTGCTGATCTTCAGCCTCGAGATGCCCGGCAACCAGATCATGATGCGTATGTTGGCTTCGCTGTCGCGCGTGGATCAAACCCGTATCCGTACCGGCCAGCTCGATGACGAGGATTGGGCGCGGATTTCCAGCACCATGGGGATCCTGCTGGAGAAGCGCAATATGTATATTGATGACTCCTCCGGCCTGACGCCTACCGAAGTACGCTCCCGCGCGCGGCGTATTTTCCGCGAACATGACGGGCTAAGCCTGATCATGATCGACTACCTGCAACTGATGCGTGTGCCTTCCTTGTCCGACAACCGCACGCTGGAAATTGCCGAAATTTCCCGTTCGTTGAAAGCGCTGGCGAAAGAGTTGCAGGTGCCGGTAGTGGCGCTGTCGCAGTTGAACCGTAGTCTGGAGCAGCGCGCCGATAAACGCCCGGTTAACTCCGACCTGCGTGAATCCGGCTCCATTGAGCAGGATGCTGACCTGATTATGTTCATCTACCGTGATGAGGTTTATCACGAGAACAGCGATCTGAAAGGGATTGCTGAAATTATTCTGGGTAAGCAGCGTAACGGCCCGATTGGCTCGGTACGCCTGACCTTTAACGGCCAGTGGTCGCGTTTTGATAACTACGCGGGGCCGCAATATGATGACGAATAATCAGCTAAGAGCCTATCCCATTAGGCTATTTTATTTGCCATTTTGTCCCTGGGCAGTGCTCACAATCCTCACGTACTTCGTGTACGTTCCGGTTGTTCCGCGCTGTCCGTGTACAAACTGGCTGCAACAATCTACGCCTACTGGGTTAGGCTCCAAGGAATTGCAATGAAAGCGGCAACTGCGGTTATTGACCGCCGCGCTCTGCGACATAATCTGCAACAGGTGCGCCGCCTGGCGCCGCAAAGCCGCCTGATTGCCGTGGTGAAAGCCAATGCTTATGGGCATGGCCTGCTGGAAACAGCACATACTCTGCAAGATGCCGACTGCTACGGCGTAGCCCGTATCGGCGAAGCCCTGATGCTGCGTTCTGGCGGTATCGTCAAGCCGATCCTGTTGCTGGAAGGGTTCTTCTGCGCCGAAGATTTACCGGTGCTGGTGGCGAATAATATCGAAACCGCCGTGCACTGTATTGAACAGCTTGAAGCGTTGGAGCAGGCCGAACTGGCGCATCCGGTGCCGGTGTGGATGAAGCTTGATAGCGGTATGCATCGCCTAGGTGTGCGCCCAGAGCATGCCGAGGCGTTTTATCAACGCCTGTGTGCCTGCCGCAATGTGGTGCAGCCGGTCAATATCATGAGCCACTTCAGCCGTTCCGATGAGCCGCAGTCTGACGCCACACCAAAGCAAATCAGCTGTTTCGAGCGTTTTGCCAATGATAAACCGGGCCAGAAGTCGATCGCCGCGTCTGGCGGGATCCTGCTGTGGCCGCAGGCGCATCGCGACTGGGTACGGCCAGGCATCATTCTGTACGGCGCTTCGCCGATGGATAACTCGTGTGCCGCTGACTTTGGTTTTCAACCGGCGATGACGCTGAAATCCAGCCTGATTGCGGTACGTGAGCATAAAGCCGGTGAACCGGTGGGTTACGGTGGTATCTGGGTGAGCGAGCGCGATACCCGCTTGGGGGTGGTAGCCATTGGATACGGCGACGGTTATCCGCGCAGTGCGCCTTCTGGCACGCCGGTCTGGCTGAATGGCCGCGAAGTGCCGATCGTTGGCCGCGTATCGATGGATATGGTTTCGGTGGATTTGGGGCCGGATGCCACCGATAAAGTGGGCGACGAAGTGGTGCTGTGGGGCAACCCGTTACCGGTTGAACGGGTTGCGGCCTGTAGCGGTATTAGCGCCTATGAGTTGATCACCAAACTTACCCAGCGCGTCGAGATGGAATATATCGGCGAGTAACCGGTGTTTCTCCCCTTCTGATTAAAGAAAGGGGAGAAAACGCTAAGCCCAATTACTTCTTCACTGCCAGCCACTGATCGATAATCTGCTGATATTCCCCAGTCGCTTTACTCAAGTGCAACCACTGATCCACATACAATTTCCAGCTCATATCATCACGCGGCAGCATGTAAGCTTTCTCGCCGTACTGCATCGGTTTGTCTGGGTTCACGGCACAGAGTTTTGGGTAGTGCTTCTGCTGATACAGCGCTTCTGAGGCATCGGTAATCATCACGTCGGCTTTGCGATCCACCAACTGCTGAAAAATCCCCATATTGTCGTGCGATAGCGTCAGATTGGCCTTCGGCAGATGGGCGCGAACAAAGGCTTCGTTGGTGCCGCCAGCCGGTTCGATCACCCGTACCGAGGCCTTGTTGATCTGCTCAACGGTGCGATATTTCTTTACGTCGGTACAACGCACCAGCGGGATCTTGCCATCGGTATCCAGACGTTCGGCGAAAAACACCTGTCTTTGGCGCGGTAACGTCACCGAGATGCCGCCCATGGCGATGTCACATTTGCCAGAGACGAAGTCGGGCATCAGGGTTTTCCAGCTGGTTTTCACCCATTTCACTTTGGCATCCAGGCTCTTGGCCAGCGACTCCGCCATGGCGATATCAATACCTTCATAGCTGCCATCTTCCTTCAGGAAGGTATAGGGCTTGTAGTCACCGGTGGTGCAAACGTCGAGGGTTTTTTGCTGTAGCACCTTATCCAGATGCGATTGAGCACTGGCGCTCCCGGCAGCAACCAGCAAAGCGAAGGGGAGTATTCTCTTCATAAACATCCTTATATTAATGGTTTTATGCACTATTTAGCCGTTGATTGTTGTTGGTTTGCGTAATTTACCCGTTTTTTATGCCATCGATGAGCGGAGATCTCGGCTTTGCTGCTGCGCAGCTCACAACCCGCTAGGGGCGATGGTTTCAACGCTAAAAAAACTGATAGGCTGTAACGTCAACATTTCTTAACACAGTTTACAGGTGGTTATGTACAACATTGACGATTTTGATATGAAAATCCTGACGCTGCTACAGGCCAATGGCCGCCTGACCAATCAGGAACTGAGCGAACTGGTCGGGCTTTCCGCCTCGCAATGTTCACGTCGGCGTATCAGCCTGGAGCAGGCGCAGCTGATCAGGGGCTATCACGCGCGCTTGGCTCCAGAAGCGGTCGGGCTTGGGCTGGTGAGCCTGATTGAGGTGAGCCTGCTGACCCACACGCAGGAACAGATCGACAGCTTTCATCAGATGTTGGAAGACGTGGATGCTATTCTTGACGCTTATAAAACCACCGGCGATGCCGACTATCTGTTGAAAGTGGCAGTGGCCGATCTGCCTGCGCTCAGTGATTTCATCAGCCAGACGCTCTCGCGGCATAACAGCGTGGCGCGGATTAAAACCGCGGTGGTGCTCAACCGCATCAAAGAAAATGGCTTACTGCCGTTGGCGAAATAAAACGGTGGCTGCTGAGAGCGACAGTGCAGTTTGCAAGACGAAGAGTATATATTGTAACTCGAACCCCTAAAATCAGGAGAACCAACCCGTGTTCCAGAATGTTGATGCCTATGCCGGTGACCCGATCCTGTCGCTGATGGAAAAATTCAAAAAAGACCCCCGTGCACACAAGGTGAACCTGAGCATCGGCCTTTACTATAACGAGCAGGGCATCATACCACAGATGCAGGCCGTGGCCGCCGCAGAGGCGCAGCTCAACAGCGTAGAGCACGGCGCATCGGTCTATCTGCCGATGGAAGGCTTGCAACCCTACCGCAGTGCGATCCAGCAACTGCTGTTCGGTGCCGAACATCCAATGTTGCAGCAGGGGCGCATTGCCACCATTCAGACCGTGGGCGGTTCCGGCGCGTTGAAAGTGGGTGCCGATTTCCTGAAGCGTTATTTCCCTGATTCGCAGGTATGGGTCAGCGACCCGACCTGGGAAAACCACGTCGCCATCTTTAATGGTGCCGGTTTTACGGTCCACACCTACCCGTACTTTGACGGCGAAAGCCTGGGCGTGAAGTTTGATGCCATGCTGAACGCGCTGAAAAAACTGCCCGCCAAAAGCATCGCGCTGCTGCACCCTTGCTGCCATAACCCGACTGGTTCCGATCTCACGGCGGCACAGTGGGATGAAGTGGTAAAAGTGATTGCCGAGCGTGATCTGATCCCGTTCCTGGATATTGCCTATCAGGGGTTCGGTGGTGGTATCGATCAGGATGCTTATGCCATCCGCGCCATCGCTGCTGCAGGCTTGCCATGCCTGGTGAGCAACTCGTTCTCGAAAATTTTCTCGCTGTACGGTGAGCGTGTCGGCGGGCTTTCCGTGGTGTGTGAAAGCAGCGAAGCTGCCGAGCGCGTGCTGGGCCAATTGAAAGCGACCGTGCGCCGTAACTACTCCAGCCCGCCGAACTTTGGTGCGCAGGTGGTCGCCAAGGTACTGAATGATGCACAACTGAACGCACAGTGGCTGGCGGAAGTGGAAACGATGCGTACCCGCATCCTTGAGATGCGTCAGGTGCTGGTGGAGTCACTGAAAAGCGCATTGCCGCAGCGTAACTTTGACTATCTGCTGGAACAGCGTGGCATGTTCAGCTACACCGGTTTCACTGCGGAACAGGTTGATCGCCTGCGCGAAGAGTTCGGCGTTTATCTGATCCACAGCGGCCGCATGTGTGTGGCGGGGCTGAACCATAATAACGTTCGCCAAGTGGCTGAGGCGTTTGCTGCCGTGCAATAAATGAGATCTGGGGCTTTATCAGAGGAGATAACCGTGAACAAACAGCAACTGCTGGATTACTGCTTGGCCAAACCGGGTAGTGAACAGGATTATCAGAGTGACTGGCAGGCCGATCGGGTCAGAGTCGGTGACAAAATGTTTGCACTCATTGGTGAAGCCTATGGTCGGCCGGTGATCTCGTTAAAGTGCGGCATAGAGCTGGCGGAGCAGTTGCGTGAGCAACATGCGGAAATTATCCCCGGTTACTATTTGAATAAAGCGCATTGGAACAGTGTCTATCTGGATGGTGCCTTGCCGGACTCACAGTTTTATCAGCTGATCGATATTTCATATCAACTGGTGGTGGCCGGATTAACGAACAAGAAGCGCCAGGAACTGGGTATCTGAGAGTAAAAACCGCTCCTGCTTGCTACAGGAGCGGTAACCATCACTTTTTATCCAACATTGGCTTCAGGAAGCGAGCGGTATGCGACTCTTTGCAGTTCGCCACGGTCTCTGGCGTGCCGGAAACCAGGATCTCACCGCCGCCGCTGCCGCCTTCCGGCCCCAGATCGACAATCCAATCCGCGGTTTTAATCACGTCCAGGTTGTGCTCAATCACCACGATGGTGTTGCCCTGATCGCGTAACTGATGCAGCACCGCCAGCAACTGCTGGATATCTGCAAAGTGCAGGCCGGTGGTGGGTTCATCGAGGATATACAGCGTCTGGCCGGTGCCACGTTTCGACAGCTCACGTGCCAGCTTCACGCGCTGTGCTTCGCCGCCGGAAAGGGTGGTGGCCGACTGGCCGAGGCGAATGTAAGACAGCCCTACATCCATCAGCGTTTGCAGCTTGCGCGCCAGCGCCGGTACCGCATCGAAGAAATCACGGGCTTCTTCAATGGTCATTTCCAGCACTTCGTGGATGCTTTTGCCCTTGTACTTCACTTCCAGCGTTTCGCGGTTGTAGCGCTTGCCTCTGCATTGATCGCAAGGCACGTAGATATCCGGCAGGAAGTGCATTTCTACCTTGATCACGCCATCGCCCTGGCAGGCTTCGCAGCGGCCGCCTTTCACGTTAAAGCTGAAACGGCCCGGTGTATAACCACGGGTGCGTGATTCCGGCACGCCTGCAAACAGCTCACGCACCGGCGTAAAGATGCCGGTGTAGGTCGCTGGGTTAGAGCGCGGCGTACGGCCAATCGGGCTCTGATCGATGTCGATCACCTTATCGAAATGCTCCAGCCCGGTGACTTCGCGGTAAGGGGCCGGTTCGGCAATGGTGGCACCATTCAGTTGGCGCTGAGCGATTGGGAACAGGGTGTCGTTGATCAGCGTGGATTTACCTGAGCCGGAAACCCCGGTAATGCAGGTAAACAGCCCGACCGGCAGCGTCAGCGTGACGTCTTTCAGGTTGTTACCGCGCGCACCGCTCAGCTTCAATACCTTGGTCGGATCCGCAGGCACGCGTTCCGCCGGGATAGCAATCTCACGCTTGCCGCTGAGGAACTGGCCGGTCAGCGATCCTGGCTCGGCCATAATGTCGTCAACGGTGCCTTCTGCTACTACATGGCCGCCGTGCACACCGGCACCAGGGCCGATATCGATCACATGGTCGGCGGCGCGGATCGCATCTTCGTCGTGCTCGACCACAATCACCGTGTTACCCAGGTTACGCAGGTGGATCAAAGTTTCCAGCAGGCGTTCGTTATCGCGCTGATGCAGGCCGATGGAAGGCTCATCCAGCACGTACATCACGCCCACTAGGCCCGCGCCGATCTGGCTGGCCAGGCGGATACGCTGTGCTTCACCGCCGGACAGCGTTTCAGCCGAGCGTGACAGTGACAGGTAGTTCAGCCCGACGTTGACCAGGAATTTCAGGCGATCGCCAATCTCTTTCAATATCTTCTCGGCGATCTTGGCGCGCTGGCCGCTCAGCTTCATATTCTGGAAGAAGGTCATCGCATGGCCGATGCTGAGATCGGAAATCTGCGGCAGGGTGGTGTCTTCCACGAACACGTTACGGGCTTCTTCGCGCAGTCGGGTGCCGCTGCACGAGGTGCACGGGCGATTGCTGATAAACTTCGCCAGCTCTTCGCGCACCGCGCTGGACTCGGTTTCTTTATAGCGGCGTTCCATATTGTGCAGCACGCCTTCAAACGGATGGCGGCGCACGGTGGTGTCACCGCGATCGTTAATGTATTTGAATTCGATAGTTTCTTTGCCGGAACCGCTGAGCACTGCTTTCTGTACGCTGGCACTCAGGCTGTTGAATGGCGCTTCCACGTCGAATTGGTAATGCTCCGCCAGCGAGCGCAGCATCTGGAAGTAATAGAAGTTGCGGCGATCCCAGCCACGGATCGCTCCGCCTGCCAGCGAAAGCTCGGGGTTCTGCACGACGCGTTCCGTATCGAAGAACTGCTGTACGCCCAGCCCGTCACAGGTTGGGCAGGCACCCGCCGGGTTGTTGAACGAGAACAGGCGCGGTTCCAGCTCGCGCATGCTGTAGCCACAGATCGGGCAGGCGAAGTTGGCGGAAAACAGCAGCTCTTCGGCTTTGGTATCGTCCATATCGGCCACTACCGCTGTGCCACCGGAAAGCTCCAATGCGGTTTCAAATGACTCCGCCAGGCGCTGTGCCAGATCGTCACGCACCTTGAAACGATCCACCACCACTTCAATGGTGTGCTTTTTTTGCAGTTCCAGCTTTGGTGGATCGGAGAGATCGCACACTTCGCCGTCGATGCGCGCGCGGATGTAACCTTGGGTAGCCAGGTTTTCCAGCGTTTTGGTGTGCTCGCCCTTACGATCTTTCACCACCGGTGCCAGCAGCATCAGGCGCTTGCCTTCGGGCTGGTTGAGTACGTTATCCACCATTTGGCTGACCGTCTGCGCCGCTAGCGGAACGTGATGATCCGGGCAGCGTGGTTCGCCGACGCGGGCAAACAGCAGGCGCAGGTAATCGTGGATCTCGGTAATGGTCCCGACGGTGGAACGTGGGTTATGCGAGGTAGATTTCTGCTCAATGGAGATTGCTGGTGACAGACCTTCAATATGGTCGACGTCCGGTTTTTCCATCAAGGAAAGAAACTGGCGTGCGTAGGCGGAAAGCGACTCGACGTAACGCCGTTGACCTTCGGCATACAGCGTATCAAAGGCCAATGAAGACTTGCCGGAACCCGACAGACCGGTGACGACAATCAGCTTGTCGCGCGGGATAGTCAGGTTAATGTTTTTGAGATTATGGGTCCGAGCACCACGAACTTCAATATTGTCCATTTACACTTCCCGTCATGATGATACACCGTGCTTGTCTGGGTTCTTTTGTCGGCAATTATGTGATCTGACGCGCAAAAAAACGGCACAGCCAATACGAAACGCATAATTATGACACAAAATAACCTGAATGAATATCCAGTATATGTATGCAACCAGGTCGAATGCGGAGACAATTTTGCAAGGTGCTTCGCAGGTATAATCTAAGCAGGTGGCATGCTACAATTTGTGGTTTAGACTACGCAAAATGTGGTTTGTAGACCCGACGTACTTGGAGTTGCAGCCAACAACGCTGCGGCTTCAAGTAATAAGGGGATATCCACTTAATGATTCATCAGGAGATTGAACATGGCCAGCAGAGGCGTAAACAAAGTAATTCTGGTCGGGAATCTGGGCCAAGACCCTGAGGTCCGTTACATGCCTAATGGCGGCGCGGTTGCCAACATTACCCTGGCGACCTCCGAAAGCTGGCGTGACAAGGCTACTGGCGAGCAGAAAGAAAAAACAGAATGGCACCGCGTGGTGTTGTTCGGCAAGCTGGCGGAAGTGGCGGGTGAATACCTGCGTAAAGGTTCTCAGGTTTATATCGAAGGTGCTTTGCAGACCCGTAAGTGGACCGATCAGGCTGGCGTAGAAAAATACACCACCGAAATCGTGGTTAATGTGGGTGGCACCATGCAGATGCTGGGTGGCCGCCAGGGCGGCGGTGCTCCGGCAGGCGGTGGTCAGCCAGCCGGCGGCCAGCAGGGCGGTTGGGGTCAGCCTCAGCAGCCACAGGGTAGCAATCAGTTCAGCGGTGGCCAGCAGGCGGCTCCGGCTCGTCCGGCACAGAACAGTGCGCCAGCCAGCAGCAATGAACCCCCAATGGATTTTGATGATGATATTCCGTTCTAGGATTGAACTTAGGCAATATTGTTAAAGTATTTGATATAAAACCCCGATTTTTCGGGGTTTTATATTGTTAGTGCTAATCCGGTGAAGAGGGCAAAATCCCGTTAGATGCCTTCATTGACACTAAGAATAAGTGTTCTTATTATTGTGTTAATAGTTAACACAGGAGGCGCTATGGCCAGAACAACAAGTGTTACGATTGGTGAGCAACTCGATTCGTTTATCAGTCGATTGATAGAGAGCGGCCGTTACGGCTCTGCGAGTGAAGTGATGCGTTCTGCATTGCGCTTGCTGGAACAGCAGGAAGCCAATGATGAAGTTGTCCGTCAGGCTGTTATTGCCGGGTTGGAAAGCGCTGAGAGCCATTTGTCACTGCGGGATATTGCAGCACAAAGAAAGCTGAAACATCGTGTATAAACTGAGTGAACTCGCCGTAGAAGATTTCACCGGAATTTATGACTATACGTTTCTTCAATTCGGTGAAGCTCAGGCAGACTACTATACAGATGCCCTTGAGGCACTCTTTGAAACGCTGTCTGGAATGCCGAATATGGGGCGGAACTACCATGCTGTCTCTGGCGTAATGCACATTGAATTTCAGCGACATACTATTTTTTATACTGTTCGTGATAGAGAGATTCTGATTGCGCGTATTTTGCACCAACAGATGAATCATAAACGCCATTTATTGTAATCTACACACTGTCGCGTTTTACTTGGATTGTACCAATTCCCTATTTTTCATATGAAATAACCACTCTGTTAAACCTCCCTCAATCGAAGTCGATCCCCCGAAAATGATGTGCCACGTCTAGCCCCTAATTGGCGAGAGGTTGAGATCACCGCTACTTTTAACGGAACTATTACCGGAGAAAACGCATGATCATCATCCATCACCTGGAAAACTCGCGCTCGCAGCGCATTTTGTGGTTCCTCGAAGAGTTAGGCGTGCCCTATCAGGTACAGCGCTATGCGCGTGATAAAACCACTATGCTGGCACCGCCGGAACTGAAAAAAATTCACCCGTTGGGGAAATCACCGGTGATTGTCGATGGCGATCTGACTCTGGCGGAATCCGGTGCCATTATCGAATACCTGCAGGAAGTCTATGATGCACAAGGGTTATTCACTCCCACTGATTTTCACGCCCGCCAGGAGTATCGTTATTGGCTGCATTATGCCGAAGGTTCGCTGATGCCGCTGCTGGTGATGAAACTGGTGTTCAGCCGTTTAGGGCATCCGCCGATCCCGTGGTTGATTCGTCCGGTGGCTGGCGCAATCGGCAAAGGGGTGCAAAAGGAATATCTGGATAAGCAGATCGCTACCCATCGGGCTTATCTGGAGCAGCATTTAAACAAAAGCCTGTGGTTTGTCGGCAATGAATTCAGCGCTGCGGATATTCAGATGAGCTTCCCGGTGGAGGCAATGGCGGCGCGCGGTGGGCTGGACGGTTGCCCGAAATTGCAGGACTATCTGCAACGTATCCACGCTCGGCCAGCCTATCAGCGGGCGCTGGAACAGGGCGGGCCGCTGAAGATACTCGAGTGAACACCCGATGCCTTTTTGTATAAATTGTCGCGATCTTTAGTTGATCAGACGGCATGGAAGGCTAGATAATCGTTTGCCTTAAAATACTCGTCGGATCTCAAGCCACGATGTTGTTGGTTTTACTTGGGCCCTGTTGGGTAAAAACCGCCATAAATCACCCACTTCATGCAATAAGAGTTAAACGTTTGCTTTTTTACACGGCGTCTTTTGTGGCGTTCAAGAAGGGTATGGCAGCGAACGTGACGGAAACGGTTTCGTAATGACCATGCATGAGTGGAACAACCAGCCATATTTATACCAGATGTCAATGAAACACAGGGGATAGCAACATGTCGAATTCTCAAGCGAACAACGCCGCGAAACCTAAAGGCGGGCTTGATGCGTATTTTAAACTTTCTGCACGGGGTACCAACGTGCGGCAGGAAGTGGTGGCGGGTTTAACCACTTTCCTGGCGATGGTCTATTCGGTGATCGTGGTGCCCAGCATGTTGGGCAAAGCGGGCTTCCCGCCAACCGCCGTGTTTGTGGCTACTTGCCTGGTGGCGGGTTTGGGTTCTCTGTTGATGGGGTTGTGGGCCAACCTGCCGATGGCGATTGGTTGTGCGATTTCCCTGACCGCTTTTACCGCTTTTAGCCTGGTGCTGGGCCAACACATCAGTATTCCTGTGGCGCTGGGTGCGGTCTTCCTGATGGGGGTGCTGTTTACCATTATCTCCGTGACCGGCATTCGTTCCTGGATCCTGCGTAATTTGCCGATGGGCGTTGCGCACGGCACCGGGATTGGTATCGGCCTGTTCCTGCTGTTGATCGCCGCCAACGGTGTCGGTCTGGTAGTGAAGAACCCGTTGGATGGCCTGCCGGTGGCGCTGGGGGCATTCACCTCTTTCCCGGTAGTGATGACGCTGCTGGGGCTGGCGGTGATTTTCGGTTTGGAAAAGCTGCGCGTGCCGGGAGGCATCCTGCTGGTGATTATCGCCATTTCAGTGATCGGCCTGATTTTTGACCCGGCGGTGAAGTACCAAGGCCTGTTCGCTATGCCCAGCCTGGCAGATGCTGACGGTAAATCGCTGATCTTCAGCCTGGATATTATGGGGGCCTTACAGCCCGTAGTGCTGCCAAGCGTGCTGGCGCTGGTGATGACGGCGGTATTTGACGCGACGGGTACCATCCGTGCAGTGGCCGGGCAGGCTAACCTGTTGGATAAAGACGGTCAGATCATCAACGGTGGCAAGGCGCTGACGTCAGATTCCCTGAGCAGCATTTTCTCTGGGCTGGTTGGCGCTGCTCCTGCGGCGGTGTATATCGAATCTGCGGCCGGTACGGCGGCAGGCGGTAAAACCGGCCTGACGGCCACCGTGGTCGGGATCTTGTTCCTGCTGATCCTGTTCCTGTCACCGTTGTCTTATCTGGTGCCGGTGTATGCTACTGCGCCAGCGCTGATGTACGTGGGTTTGCTGATGCTCAGCAACGTCAGCAAGCTGGATTTCGACGATTTTGTTGATGCGATGGCGGGCTTGCTGTGTGCGGTGTTTATCGTGCTGACCTGCAACATCGTAACCGGCATCATGCTGGGCTTCAGCTCCCTGGTAATTGGCCGCATCTTCTCGGGCGAGTGGCGCAGGCTGAACCTCGGTACCGTGTTGATCGCGGTCGCGCTGGTGGCGTTCTATGCCGGTGGCTGGGCTATTTGATGTTTTGTATGCCCTCTCTTTTGGGAGAGGGCATTTTTGGCGTTTTCTCCTTCAGATTAATCTCCTTCTTCCTATTCTTTGTTTTGAAAGGCATAACAAGCTTTTCCTACTGCTAAAAAAGTGATCTATTATTCGGCATTCTTGGGCACTGTTCTGAACCAGAGAGTCTATACCCGTCGTCTTTCAAGATGCAGGGTTGTTGGCTGCCTTCTCTCACCCCAGTCACTTACTGGTGTAAGCTCCTGGGGATTCGTTCAGTTGCCGCCTACCTGCATCTCGAAATCCATTGGGTATAAGGAAAGCATGGAAATCTTTTTTACAATCCTCATTTTGATCCTGGTGGTTTCCCTTTCTGGGGTCGTGACGCGCATGTTGCCGTTCCAGGTGCCGCTGCCGTTAATGCAGATCGTCATCGGGGCCTTGCTGGCCTGGCCGCATTTTGGCCTGCATGTTGATTTTGATCCTGAACTGTTTCTGGTGCTGTTTATCCCTCCGCTGCTGTTTGCTGATGGCTGGAAAACCCCCCTGCGTGAGTTTTTGCATCATGGGCGCGAAATCCTCGGATTAGCGCTGGTTCTGGTGCTGATTACCGTGGTTGGGGTGGGTTATCTCATTTACCTGATGGTGCCAGGGATCCCGCTGGTGGCAGCGTTCGCGCTGGCGGCAGTGTTGTCGCCCACCGATGCCGTGGCGTTGGGGGGGATTGTCGGCAAAGGGCGGATCCCGAAGTCAATCATGGGCGTGCTGGAAGGTGAAGCGCTGATGAACGACGCTTCCGGCCTGGTATCCCTGAAGTTTGCCATCGCGGTAGCCATGGGTACGATGGTATTTACCGTGGGTGGTGCCACCATGGAGTTCCTGAAGGTGGCCATCGGCGGTTTGCTGGCCGGTGTGGCGGTGACCTGGGTCTACAGTAAATCGCTGCGGGTGATGAGCCGCTGGAGCGGTGATGATCCGGCAACGCAGATCGTCTTCCTATTATTGTTGCCGTTCGCTTCTTATCTGATCGCCGAACATATCGGTGTTTCCGGCATCTTGGCGGCGGTCGCGGCCGGGATGACTATCAGCCAGTCTGGCGTGATCCGCAACGCTCCACTGGCGATGCGCCTGCGAGCTAACAGCGTCTGGACCATGCTCGAGTTTGTGTTCAACGGTACGGTGTTCATCATGTTGGGGCTGCAACTGCCGGGCATTATCGAGACCTCCATTCTGCAGGCTGAGCTGGATCCGACCATTGAGACCTGGTATCTGTTTACTGACGTGGCGATTATCTACGCTGCGCTACTGATGCTGCGTTTCAGCTGGCTGTGGCTGATGAAAAACGCCAGCAAACGCTTTATGAAAAAACGCCCGTTGCAATTTGGTGATTACAGTACGCGTGATCTGTGGGTGGCGTCATTTGCCGGGGTTCGTGGGGCGATCACGCTGGCGGGTGTGCTTTCTATCCCTCTGTTGCTTAGCGATGGCACCGCTTTCCCGGCCCGTTATCAACTGGTGTTTATTGCCACCGGTGTGATTCTGTTGTCGTTGATTATCGGTGTGCTGGTCTTGCCATTGCTGCTGCGTGGTGTGCAGATGGCTGACAAAAGCGTCAGCAAAGATGAAGAGCGTATGGCCATTGCCATCGTGGCGGAAGTAGCGATCGAAAGTATCAACAAGATGGAAGAGCGCTTGGCCGCCGACACCGAAGAAAACTTCGATCCACAGATTCTGAAAGAGGTCAGTTCGCGGGTGATCGGTACGCTGCGGCGGCGTATTGCCAACAAAGATGATATCGAGAACGCGCTGGCGCTGGAAAACCTGGAGCGACGCTTCCGCCTGACCGCATTGCGGGCCGAGCGAGGTGAGCTTTATCACCTGCGCGCCACACAGAAGATCAGCAATGAGACGCTGCAAAAGCTGCTGCACGATCTCGACCTGCTCGAAGCCTTGCTGATAGAGCGGGAAGGTTAAGAGAGATTACTGGAAGGGCCGCAACGCGGCCCTGAGGTTGATGACAAAGTGGTCTTTAAGCCTGAGATACCCGGGCCTAGCGCACCGAGGGGCGCTCCGGCGGCTTACGCCGCTACGACCCCTTCGGCACGCTCTCCCTAATAACTGGCTTTGTCAGCAGTCTGAGGGCCGCAACGCGGCCCTTCATGCAGCTAACCTTTTAGCAGGGCCTCTGCGTCTCGTTCCCCCTCAGCCTTGAATTCCTTACTTTGAATCAGCCTCAATGCCAGATACAGATCGGGAACCAGGATCAGATCGCGCTCATCGCTGCCGGAGCGATGCAGACGGAACCAGCGTGTCAACTCAGTACGTCTGCCCGCGAGCACCAGACTGATCCCGCGCAGTTTAAGCTCCTGTTTCAATTCGTTGATTGCTGCGAGCACGCTGATATCCGCATGGGTGAAGCTGGCCACCGCGTCAATCACCACCCAACGCGGTTTTGCGAGGCTGCTATCCACCAGATTGGTGATCCGTCGTTTAAAATAGGCCACATTAAAATAGGTCAACGGTGAGTTAAAGCGATACATAATCACCCCGTCGACCGGCTTAATGCTGTTACCGTCAGCAATCGAATGAATCATCCCGTCATCATTCACCCCGAGCAACTGTTCGGTAGGTCGGAACACTGTTTGTAGAAATTGCAGCAGGCCCAGCAGGACTGCCAGCCCGATGCCGGGAATGATCCCCACCAGCAGCACGCTCAGGAAAGTAAACAGCGCCAGATTGAATGCGGAACGATTGCGCTTGCGCAGCCGGAAAATACTGCGCATGTCCAGCAATGACCAGGAGGCGTAAATCAGCACCACGCCCAGCACCGGTATAGGAATAAATTGCAGCGGCTCGCTGAAGAACAGCACCACCACAGCGATCGCCAGTGCGGCAATCACCGACACCAACTGGCTTTTGCCGCCGTTGGCATCGTTAACCGCGGTACGGGAATTGGCTCCGCTGATGGCAAACCCCTGCGAGAGCGCAGAGACGATATTGACCAACCCCAGCGCGCGAAACTCACTGTCGGCATCCACCTCGTAGCCATTTTTGGCCGCAAAGCTGCGTGTGGTGAGCATCATGCTGACAAAGCTGACTACCGCCAGGTTTAACGCGGGGATCACCAGATCGCGCAGCAGCCCTGGTTGAAAATCAGGCCATGACACCATAGGCAAACCGCCACCGGTATAGCCTGATACCGTTTCGATGCCAAAGCGCGGCAAGTTCGCCGCCCAGGTTAATGCCGTCGTCAACACCACAGCGAACAGCGGTGCTGGCCAATTTGGCCTGGCGTAATGTACGCCAAGCAGGATGAGCAGCGTCAGCAGCGAGATACCCATGGTGGGCCAGTGACTGTTGAGTAGGTTTTCCGGTAGCGCCAGAATGCGTTCAATCAGCTCATTAGAGGGGGAGGGGAAACCAAGCACCTTGCTGATCTGGTTGACGATAATCGTCAGCGCAACGCCGTTCAGCAGCCCATTCAAGATCGGGCGCGACAGCAGATCCGCAATGGCTCCCAACCTGAAGCGGCTGGCGATCAGACACCATGTGCCCATCATCAGGGTCATCACGATGGTTAGCTGCCAGTGGAGTTCGGTGTTGCCAGCGGCCAGCGGCGTGACAACGGCGGCAATCACCGCGCAGGTTGCCGCGTCAGGCCCGACGATCAGTTGCCGCGACGAGCCAAAAATGGCGTAGGCGATCATCGGCAGAATGCAGGAGTAAAGCCCGACGATCGCGCTCACACCGGCCAATTCGGCGTAGGCAATCGCCACCGGCAGCGCCACCGCCGCAACGGACAGGCCAGCGCGAATATCAGGTTTCAGCCAACTGCGCTCATAAGCGAGCAGATTCATCAAGCCGGGGGTCAGATTCTGGACGGATTTCCACTGCATATATTTTCCATCAGGCATAAGAATGGGAACGCTGATGTTATGCGGTCTCTTCCATAGGCTGAAGGAGAGTCACCCAGCGTGTTTTTAGGTATTTTCTGCAACCTTTAGCCGAAGTATAGCAGGCGATTTTGAGGTGAATTCCTTGACGCAACAGGCCGGTTACTGAGTCGCAGGCCAATAGTCGCGACAGCAGGCAATCCAGGCTTGAGCGCTGTGGGAAAGATAACTCCCCTGGCGCCAGATTAGCCCCACCCGCCATTCCATGCGTGGCTCCAGTGGCAGCCAAAGCAGGCTGCTCTTATCCAGCCATTGGCACACCGGCTCGGGTAAGGTGGCAATGCCAATGCCCGCCTGCACCATCGAAGCCAGAAAATCCCACTGGCCGCTGCGCACGGCAATCTTGGGCTCGAAGCCTGCCTGATGGAACGCCGCCATCAGCATTTTATACAGGGTAAAATCCTCGTTATAAATCA
This sequence comes from Serratia sp. HNCC26DJ206, assembly GCF_057180605.1. Classification (NCBI taxonomy): domain Bacteria; kingdom Pseudomonadati; phylum Pseudomonadota; class Gammaproteobacteria; order Enterobacterales; family Yersiniaceae; genus Serratia; species Serratia sp. HNCC26DJ206. The sequence continues at coordinate 32,252 of NZ_JBXUGP010000023.1, read as the reverse complement.
GGATTGGCCACTCGGCGAGCTCGGTGATATTGATGGTGGTGCGGTTGAGCCAGTGTGCCGTGCGTGGCATCACGACGCACATCGGGTGGCTTAGCAGCGGTAGAAAGGTCAGCGGTTGTTCGGTGCCTGAGGGGCAGATCGTCATCGCCAGATCCAACTCGCCGGTCAGCACCGCCTGTTCGACTGACTGGCCACCCAGTTCGGCAATTTTCAGTTCAATACCGGGATAGGTCTGGCGAAATTGTTTGATCAGCCCAGAGATCTGCCTGCCGACCATCGGCGGGATCCCCAGCCGCAGCACGCCTTTTTTCAGCGAACTGATGTCTTCCAGCTCCATCTCCAACTGGCGGAACTCATCCAGAATTGCCAGCCCACGCTGATAAACCGCCTGTCCGCTGTCGGTGAGGTGCAGCTTGCGCCCTTCGCGGATCAGCAGCGTGCATTCCAGTTCTTCTTCCAGATGGCGCAGCATTTTGCTGATGGTTGGCTGGGTGACAAACAGCTTCTCGGCCGCGCGGGTGAAGCTTTGCTGACGAACCACTTCAACGAAATAGCGCAATGTGCGGACATCCATTTGGGCTCTCCTCATAGCGTTACCGTGGGGAACTATTCCTTTACGGCATGATATTGATGATTTTAATTCATTTCAGGCAGGGTTTCTTCGCTGCGTATACTGTGAGCCGTGATTTTTTGTTTGAGGTTGCTGTTATGTACCTGGCGTTACGCCGTGCTGCGCCATCGTTGTTGAGCCGTTTACAGGTGCCGGCTCAGGTGGTGTTATATGCCCTGTTATTCCTGCTTGCCGATCGGCTGGTAAAACAATTCCATCTGCCGCTGCCGGCCAATATTGTCGGCATGTTGATGATGCTGGCGCTGATCCTGCTGCGCATTCTGCCGCTGAATTGGGTAAAGGCCGGTGCGCGCTGGTTGTTGGCCGAAATGCTGCTGTTCTTTGTGCCTGCGGTGGTGGCGGTGGTGAACTATGCCCAGTTATTGATGGTAGAAGGTTGGAAAATTTTCCTGGTGATCGCTATCAGCACCATGCTGACGCTGGGCGCTACCGGGCTGGTGGTGGATCGCGTCTACCGTTTTGAGCTTTGGCTGCAACAGCGGAAAACGCGCCATGAATGATGTGATCCTCAGCCTTGCCTGCTTTGTGGCGACCTTGGTGCTCTATTTTGCCAATAAGAAACTCTACCGCCGCCGCAGAACGCTGTTGCTGATGCCGCTGGTCTTAACCCCAGTGATTCTGGTGTTGCTGCTGGTGGTGACCCATATCTCGTATCAGGATTACATCGGTGAAACGCACTGGCTGCTGTGGTTGCTGGGCCCGGCGACCATCGCCTTTGCCGTGCCGGTGTATGAAAACCTGCAGATTATCCGCCGCCACTGGCTTTCGCTCAGTGCTGGCGTATTCACCGCGGTAGGCGTGGCCGTTTGCAGCTCGGTGTGGCTGGCGCGTTGGCTGACTCTGCCAGATGAGGTGCAGCGCAGCCTGGCGGTGCGCTCCATCACCACGCCGTTCGCGCTGGAAGCGGCAAAGCAGATGGGGGGCCAGCCGGATCTGGTGGCGCTGTTTGTGGTGATCACTGGCGTATTCGGCATGGCAGTGGGAGACGTACTGTTCCTGCGGCTTTCGGTGCGCAGCGGTTTGGCAAAAGGGGCGGGGTTTGGTGCATCATCGCACGGTGCCGGTACTGCCAGAGCCTATGAGCTGGGTCAACAAGAGGGCGTGGTTTCCAGCCTGGTGATGATGCTGGCGGGGGTGATCACCGTGATAGCCGCACCGTTGATTGGTCGGTTGATGTGGTAAGAGCAGGGGGCTGCTAAGCCCCCTGAAAGACTCAGCGCGCGGCCTGAATCAGCGCCACCACCAGCGGTGAAAGCTCACCGCGCAGCGCCGCGCGTTCCGACTGGAACAGCGTAGCGGCATAAAAACGGTGCCCCGGCAGTTCTATCGAACGCACATCCCCTTCGGAGTCGTGGCCGCTGACGATCAGCGGGTGCTGCTCCAAGTCCGCAACAAACTCAGGGTTCACGCCAAAGTTACAGCGGTAACCTTCGTGCGTTTCCAGTTTGCCATAGGCGCGGGCGATCAGCGTTTCCGGCTGGAACAGGATGGTGCCGGTTTGTTCGACCAGCGAACAGCTCAGCGGGGCGATCACCAACCGGCCACCCTGATCGGTTTCCGCATGCCCGGCATCGTGCCAGCCCATCACATTGCGGGCATATTCCACAATCGCATACTGAAAGCCGCCGCAAGATCCCAGGAACGGCACATTCTGTTCACGGGCATAGCGGATAGCCATAAAAGCGCCATCATCAGAGTGATAGGGGCTACCAGGTACCACCCAGATCGCATCATAGCCCTGCAATACCGAGGCTTCGGTAAGGGTTTCTGTGGCAAGCCACTGGAATTGAAGGTCGATGTCGAGGTGTGAGGCAGTAAGTTGCAGAGCGACGGGGATAGCTTGGTGGGCAACAGCTTCTGGTTTGTAATCACCGACCAGAGCAAGACGAACCTGAGTTTTCATCATTTCCTTTTCCTGTGCGGGTAAAAAAGGAGGTTACAGGAAAGTTAAAATCTGTTCAGCGGATTTTTCGACGAAGAGCACAAAATGCCTGAGAGGGCGAAAATACTGGGGCACGGTTGGCCGCCCCCCAGAATGTGAAGCTCAATACAGCGAAGGCGCTCCTTCCGGGCGCGTCTTGAAGCGGCGGTGCAGCCACAGATACTGCTCTGGCGCACGCATGATCTCTTTTTCCACTACCTTGTTAATGTAGGTTGCGGCGGCAATTTCATCGCTGATGGGGTAGTCTTCCAGCGCGGGTTGGATCAGCAGATCGTAACCACGGCCCTCAGGGCGACGAATCAGCACTACCGGCAGCAGTGCTGGTTTGGCCAGGCGCATCAGCATAAAAGTACCGCTGGTGGTGGCGGCCTGCTCGACTGCAAACAGCGGAGCAAATACGCTGCCGCGCGGGCCGTAATCCTGGTCTGGCGCGAACCAGACGGCTTCGCCGCGTTTCAGGGCATTCACCATACCGCGCAGGTCTTTGCGATCCAGCATCGCCTTGTTGGAGCGCATACGGCCTTTGGTTTGCGCCCATTCCATGGCTTTATTGTTGTGCGGACGATACATCGCCATCATCGGCTGGCACAGGCCCATTGCCCGGCCACCGAGTTCCAGCGACATAAAATGCACGCCAATCACCAGCACGCCGCGATTGTTCTGCTGCGCCGCTTGCAGATGTTCGAGGCCGGAAACGCTAAACCAGCGCTTGACGCGTTGGTCGGGCCAGAACCAGGCCATACCGGTTTCCATCAGGCCCATGCCGAGAGATTCGAAATTACCAACCACCTGGCGATCGCGCTGTTCTGCGCTCATTTCTGGGAAGCACAGTTCAAGATTACGGCGAGCGATGGTGACGCGGCGCTTCAGGAAGCGCATGGAAGTACGGCCCATCCACATACCGAGCTTGTGCAGTACTGGGTAGGGGAGTTGCACCAGCAGGAATAGAACACCCAAGCCAAACCAGGTCAGCCAGTAGCGTGGGTGCAGAAAAGCACGTTGGAATTTTTGCGGGGGCTTCATTATTAACTCATTATGCGATTGGGTACGGAAACCTGTAACGCATAAAGAAGCGACTCAATAGCGGTACAAGGTTCAGACAGCCAGTCATAGCGATCGTTTAGCCAACTCATGGAATTAGCGAAATATTTACACTCGGGGGCCAGAAAGCACGCATAACCCGACGTATTTCGCGGAGCCATAAATAAAAAGGCGCTTACCCCAGTGAGGAAAAGCGCCTTTTTTCAATACGTTAACTGATTAGTATCAGTTCATACCGTATTTTTTCAATTTCTTGCGCAGCGTACCGCGGTTGATACCCATCATCAGGGCTGCACGGGTCTGGTTGCCACGGGTGTATTGCATCACCATGTCCAACAATGGCTGTTCAACTTCAGCCAATACCAGCTCATACAGGTCACTCACATCCTGACCATTCAGTTGAGCAAAATAGTTCTTCAGTGCTTGCTTAACCGAGTCACGCAGAGGCTTTTGAGTCACTTGGTCCTGTGAGTTCACGGTTGAAACGGTCAGTACGTCAGAATTTACGCGTTGTTCGAACATAGTTCTGTCAGCTCTTTTTTTACGCTAGATTTTCGAAATATGCCTCCAACGCCTCCAGCTGTTCGCTGGCATCCTCTATGGCGTTGAATGTGCGCCGAAACTGGTCATTTGGGGCATGCTCCTGTAGGTACCAGGATACGTGCTTACGAGCAATCCGGAATCCTTTGCCTTGGCCGTAAAAGCCGTGCAATTCCCGAATATGCTCTATCAACAAGCGCTTCACTTCGCCCAGTGGCATCGGTGGCAGCAGCTCCCCTGTGTCCAGATAATGCTGGATTTCCCGGAAGATCCAGGGTCTCCCCTGAGCAGCGCGGCCTATCATCAGGGCATCGGCCCCGGTGTAGTCAAGCACTGCTCTGGCTTTATGCGGGTCAGTAATGTCGCCATTCGCGATAATCGGAATGGAAACACTCTGCTTAACTGCCCGAATGCTGTTGTACTCCGCGTCGCCGTTGAACAGGCAGGCACGGGTTCGGCCATGAATCGTCAGGGCCTGTATACCACAGTCTTCGGCCAGTTGGGCAATCTCTACACAGTTACGGTGTTCTGGTGCCCAGCCGGTACGAATCTTAAGTGTTACCGGCACATCCACCGCGTTAACTACCGCGAGGAGGATCTGTTTAACCAGATCCGGGTACTGCAACAGCGCAGACCCTGCAAGCTTCCGGTTCACTTTCTTGGCCGGGCATCCCATATTGATATCGATGATCTGTGCGCCGCTGGCCACATTAATGCGCGCCGCGGCAGCCATATCATCAGGATCACATCCGGCAATCTGCACGGAACGGATCCCTGGTTCATCGCTATGTACCATACGCAGACGTGACTTATCCGTGCGCCACACCTCCGGATTGGAGGAGAGCATTTCAGATACAGCCATCCCAGCACCCATTGCATGACATAAGGTTCTGAACGGGCGATCGGTGATCCCGGCCATCGGGGCCGCAATCAAGCAATTTGTTAACTGGTGGTTTCCAATGCGCATAGACAAAGACTGACCATACTGTGTCCGCAAGGGCGCGTATATTACGCATTTTTTCGCTGAGATGAAAGGCCAAACTTTGACCAATTTACGGCTATTTACCAATAAAAATGCGGCTCACAGCGATTTATAAAAATATTATAGTTATTTAACAATGGCTTGACGTATTGTGCTTAATTTCTGTGCAGTAAAATATTCCCGGCACAACAGGATTTTATCTTTAAACGGTGCGAATTTAAGCATGCAACATCAGGTGTACAGCAGAATTATCAGGGTAATACTTTGATAAAGCGTTAAAGATTCCTATCGGGAATCTATGACTGAATCGTTTTAGCGGCCCACCGCCTCCCCAGAGAGGGCAGCGGTGAGCATGCCTTGGATATTAATCGACGATAACGCGGCCATTCAGCGGCTGTATCGGACGATTGTTGGCATGGTGGACAACTGAACGGAATTGACCGATCTGCTCGGCAGAAGCGCTTACAGGATGATCCAGCACCATCCAGGTCACACCTTCAGAGCAAGGCGGCGTGGTGAGTGAACCACTGAAACGGTAGAAGTTGAACTCTTTAGGCAACAGCGCCTTGATATCCACCGGTTTAGCCAATATTGCGGTCTGATCAACCTGAGCTGGCATTTGCTGCCAAGCCTGCGCCAGTTGCGGGTTGGCCTTGCCTTCTTGGAACATCAGCGCCAGTACCGCCAGAGCACCGTCTTTGTCTTTAAAGACGAAGTGCGCTTCCAGTGGGAATTGCTTACCGTCGATCTCGTTTTCGCTTGGTGCGTGGAAGTGGAACTGCTGCAACGTAAAGGTATCGTTATCCAAACGCAGGGTATTGCCTTCGCTGACGTTTACCTGAATGGTGTGGCCGTTATTGATGATTTGCTGCTTACCCGGCTTGAAAGCCAGCTCAAGCTTGCCATGATGCGTCTTCAAGGCACCCTGGATATTGACCGGTGACTGGTTCTTACCGGTTTCACACAGTGAGAAATCAGGTGAGAGTTTGCCCCAGTGTGCCGGATCTTCCTGACCTTCATAACTCCAGTGCTGATGCTGTTCGGCTGCACTGATTGAGAAACTGGCTGCCAGCATGGCGGCCAGTAATAATTTTCTTTTCATTTTCAATCCTTTCAAAACAAAAATCTGAATAACCCTCGGCGGACAACGCGCGGGTTGCCATCGCTTGCGCAGGAGAATACGCTCGCGATTTATCAGTATAAACCAGCGTTTTATGACCAAAATAAACAAAACCACCGGAAGTGATTAAATTTCTGGTGGTTTTTAGCGGTAAGGAAAAATGTAACTATTTGCGTTGGCCGGTAATACGGCACCATTCTTCGCGTTCGGCAACCGGATCGAGATCAAATTTATCCGCGTAAGCTTCCGCAACGCTCTGGGCCTGCGTGGCCAGAACGCCGGAAAGGCCGAGATAGCCACCGGCTTTTGGCAGGCAACCGATGAGCGGAGCCAGTTCACGCAGCGGGCCTGCCAGAATGTTGGCGACCACGACATCGGCCAGCAGATCGGCCGGTTGGTCTTTTGGCAGATACAGCTCCAAGCGTTCAGAAACGCCGTTACGCTGCGCATTGTCGCGGCTGGCCTGAATGGCTTGGGGATCGATATCAATGCCAATCGCGCGTGCTGCACCGAGTTTCAGTGCGGCAATCGCCAGAATGCCGGAGCCACAGCCGAAGTCGATGATAGTTTTGCCCGCGAGATCCAGGCCGTCGAGCCATTGCAGGCACAGCGCCGTGGTAGGGTGAGTGCCGGTGCCGAACGCCAGACCCGGATCGAGCATCACGTTAACCGCCTCGGGGTCCGGCACGTCGCGCCAGCTTGGGCAGATCCACAGTCGCTCGCCGAAACGCATCGGGTGGAAGTTATCCATCCATTCACGTTCCCAGTCTTTATCTTCCAACTGCTCGATTTTGTGGCGGAAACCGGCGCCCAGCAGCGGATGCTGTTCCAGCATGGCGACTACGTCGGCCATATCGGTTTCGGCATCGTACAGGCCAATCACATCGGTATCGCCCCACAGCAGGGTTTCGCCCGGCAAAGGTTCAAACACCGGATTATCGTGGGTGTCCTGAAAGGTCACCGACACCGCGCCGCTTTCAACCAGCGCATCGCTCAGGTCTTCGGCCTGCTTGCCGGTGGTGTTCAGTTTTAGTTGGATCCAAGGCATAACAATTCTCTTCAAGAGGGTAAGGATGACGCCAGCCGACGCTTTTCGCCGCACAGGTTACCGATATAAAACGCCGACAGGCTGAGCAGCAGCGCAGGCACAATCGGGTGCAGCCCTGCCAGTTGCAGCTTGAAACTGGCCAATAGCGTATAGCATAACGCACCTGTGACCATTGAGCTAAGCGCTCCCTGCGCATTGGCACGCTCCCAGTACAGGCCCAGCACCAGCGGCCACAGGAACACGGCTTCCAGGCCGCCGAAGGCCAGCAGGTTCAGCCAGATAATCATTTCCGGTGGCCGCCAGGCGGCCAGCAACACCAGCAGCCCAAGGATCAGCGTGGTCAGGCTGGAGAAGCGTTTGATCATCTTCTCGTTGTGCATCTGCTGTGGCCGCACGCCCAGATAAAGATCTTTGATGATGGTGGCGGAGGATTGCAGCAGTTGGGCATTGATGGTTGACATGATCGCCGCCATCGGTGCTGCCAGGAAGATCCCGGCGGCGTAAGGCGGCAGCACGGTGATCATCAGCGTTGGGATCACCTGATCGGGGATCTTCAGATCCGGCAACACCGCACGCCCTAAGGCTCCGGCCAGATGCATGCCGAACATCAGAATCGCCACCACGATGGTGCCGAGGATGATCCCACGGTGCACCGCTTTGCTGTCTTTATAGGAAATGCAGCGCACGGCGGTGTGCGGCAGGCCAATCACGCCAAAGCACACCAGGATCCAGAACGAAGCCATAAACGGCAGACTGAGGATCTGCTCGCCGCCCTGCGGTGTCACCAGCGCCGGATCGATCTGCTGTAGTTTATCTACCGCGCTGTGCAAGCCGCCCGCTGCGTGGATCACCGCCACCAGCAGCAACACGGTGCCGAGCAGCATTACCAGTCCTTGCATGGCATCGTTGAGCACGCTGGCGCGGAACCCGCCGAACGCGGTGTACAGCGCAATGCTGATGCCAAAAATCAGCAGGCCGGTATCGTAGGGGATGCCTGCCGCGGTTTCCAACAGGCGCGCCCCACCGATAAATTGCACCGTCATGGCCCCTAGAAAGGCCACCAGCAGGCTAAGACTGGCCAGCCATACCAACAGGCGGCTTTGATAGCGGGCGAACAGCATGTCGTTCAGGGTGATGGCATTGTAGCGCCGCGCCAGAATGGCGAATTTTTTGCCCAAAACGCCGAGCGAAAGCCATACGGCGGGCAGTTGGATCATCGCCAGCAGTACCCAGCCGAGGCCATATTTATAAGCAGCACCGGGCCCGCCGATAAACGAACTGGCGCTGATATAGGTGGCGGTGAGCGTCATTGCCAGCACAAAGCCGCCCATCGAGCGGTTGCCGAGGAAATATTCGCTGAGGAAGTTGCCGGTCTGGCGGCGGCTGTAGGCATAGAGCGACAGGCCGAAAACCAGCAGCAGGTAGGCAATCAGCGGCAGGATCACTTCAATTTGCATCGCTATCCTCCAGGGGAATATCGCGGAAGACGCTGCGCACCATCAGCCAGCACAGGCCGATAAACAGCAGTGGTACCAACAGGCAGGCCATTTCGAACCAGTGCGGCAGGCCGGTGATGCCCGTGGTGTTATCCGGCAGGTAGGCCGCCAATGACCATGCTAACAAATAAAGCAGCGTCAGACCTAGCGCCCAGCGCGCCTCGCGATGAGCTTGAACAAAGCGTTGTTCCATCCGTGCCTCCAAGGGGTTTACGGTGATGGATTGGCAAAGGAGGGGATTTTACGACAAGATCGGCATTTGCCCAGCGTTAAGTTGGCGGCTGCCACAAAGAAAAAGGCCGATGAATCATCGGCCTTGGTCAGACAATGTACAACCTGTGGGCTTAGGTCTCTTGCAGACCCAGCTTCTTCTCCAGATAGTGGATGTTGGTGCCACCGTGCTGGAAGTTTTCGTCGTTCATGATCTTTTGTTGCAGCTCAACGTTGGTTTTGATGCCATCGATGATCAGCTCAGCCAGCGCGTTCTTCATGCGGGCAATCGCCACATCGCGGTTTTCACCGTAAGTGATCAGTTTGCCGATCATGGAGTCATAGTACGGCGGTACGGTATAACCGGCGTAGATATGAGATTCCCAACGCACCCCGAAACCACCTGGCGCATGGAAGCGGGTGATCTTGCCTGGGCTTGGCAGGAAGGTGTTCGGATCTTCGGCGTTGATACGGCATTCCACCGCGTGGCCTTGGATCTTCACTTCATCCTGTTTGATCGACAGCGGCTGACCGGCAGCGATACGCAGCTGCTCTTTGATCAGATCCACGCCGGTGATCATTTCCGTTACCGGGTGCTCTACCTGAATACGGGTGTTCATTTCGATGAAATAGAACTCGCCGTTTTCGTACAGGAACTCAAAGGTACCCGCACCGCGGTAGCCGATCTCCACACAGGCTTTCGAGCAGCGTTCGCCGATATAACGGCGCAGCTCCGGGGTGATCCCTGGCGCTGGCGCTTCTTCAACCACTTTCTGGTGGCGGCGCTGCATTGAGCAGTCACGTTCAGCCAGGTAGATGGCATTGCCCTGGCCGTCTGCCAACACCTGAATTTCGATGTGGCGCGGGTTTTCCAGGTATTTTTCCATATAAACCATGTCATTGTTGAAAGCCGCTTTGGCTTCCGCTTTGGTCATGGAAATGGATTGCTCAAGATCTTTGTCGCTGCGCACAACGCGCATGCCACGGCCACCGCCGCCGCCAGAAGCCTTGATGATCACCGGATAACCGATGCGCTTGGCGAAGGCACGGTTTTTATCCATGTCGTCGGTCAGCGGGCCGTCGGAGCCGGGTACGCAAGGCACGCCGGCTTTTTTCATCGCGCTGATAGCCGAAACCTTGTCACCCATCAGGCGGATGGTTTCAGCACGCGGGCCGATGAAGATAAAGCCGGAGCGTTCAACCTGCTCAGCAAAATCGGCGTTCTCGGACAGGAAGCCGTAACCCGGGTGGATCGCCACTGCGCCGGTGATTTCAGCAGCAGAGATGATGGCCGGGATATTCAAATAGCTTTTAACCGAAGGCGCAGGACCGATACACACGGTCTCATCTGCCAGCAGTACGTGTTTCAGATCGCGATCGGCGGCAGAGTGAACAGCCACGGTCTTGATGCCCAGCTCTTTACAGGCACGCAGAATACGAAGCGCAATCTCGCCACGGTTGGCGATAACAATTTTATCAAGCATGATGCGCCTCGTTATTCGATGACGACCAATGGCTCGTCATATTCAACCGGCTGGCCGTTTTCTACCAGGATGGCTTTCACCACGCCTGATTTGTCGGCTTCGATTTGGTTCATCATTTTCATTGCTTCAACGATGCACAGGGTGTCGCCGGCGTTCACTTTCTGGCCCACTTCCACGAAGGATTTCGCATCCGGGCTCGGTGTGCGGTAGAAAGTACCGACCATCGGGGAACGAACGATGTGGCCACTCACGGCCGCGGGTGCAGCAGGGGTTTCTGCGGCAGTTGGGGCAACGGCAGTAGCCAGAGCGGGTTGCTGCTGGGCTGGCATGGCGTACTGCTGCATCATCGGGTAAGCCTGCACCGGTGCGGCGCGGCTGATGCGAACTGACTCTTCGCCTTCAGAGATTTCCAGTTCAGAAATGCCTGATTCTTCAACCAGTTCGATCAGTTTCTTGATTTTACGAATATCCATGAGTGTGATTCCGACTCTTTTTTGCGTAGCAATTAGTTGGATTTTGACAAGCGGCGAACCGCTGCCTGTAAAGCAAATGTGTAGCCATCCGCGCCGAGACCGCAAATCACGCCTACCGCAATATCAGAGAGGTAAGAGTGATGGCGGAAAGGCTCGCGGGCATGCACGTTGGACAGATGGATCTCGATAAACGGGATCTGCACCGCCAACAGCGCATCGCGCAGCGCCACGCTGGTATGCGTGAACGCGGCAGGGTTAATCAGAATAAAATCCGTATTACCGCGCGCCTGATGAATGCGATCGATTAGCGCATGTTCGGCGTTAGATTGCAGATGGCTCAGGGTAGTATTTAGCGCGAGCGCCTGGTTTTCCAACCAGCTAACAATCTCGGTTAACGTCGTGCTGCCGTACTTCTCCGGCTCACGCGTCCCCAGCAGATTCAGATTGGGGCCGTTCAAGAGCAAAATGTGAAACTTATCCGCCATTGTGCTGGTATCTCCGGCAATAAAACCATCATTGAAGAAAATAACCCGATGTCACCGATTTGTCACCTGCCAGGTGACGATTTCACGCTGTCAGCAGGTGCAAGGGCGGGCATTATAACGATATCGTAGCAATTCGCAGCTAAATACTGGTCTTATCAGCGAAGATATTCAACCCTGAATTGACAAACAGATAACCTCATTATCGGATTATGAGGGATAGAACACAGAAAAGTTCCGTGCCGAAAGCGCTGATTTTCGCCGTCAATCGACTCCGTTGCGGCTGGATTTACTGCCACCCCGCCGGAATTTCTTGTAACGCAGGGCCAGTAACAGCAGTGCCAGAACAGCGTAAATAAAGGGCTGCGGCGAAAAGGTTTTTACCGACCACAGATAGTGAATCGGGACCAGAATAACGATCAGATAGACGAAGTTGTGCAACTTTTGCCATTTTGAGCCCAGCTTGCGCTGTGCCCAAAGCGTTGAGGTGGCGGCCAGCGCCAACAGCAGCAGCCAACTGACGATACCGAGCGTCAGATACGGGCGGGTAACCAGTTCGCGCCCCAGCAGGTTGATATTGCTCAACCCCAGTTCCAGCGTCGAATAACTGATCAAGTGTAAGGTGGCCCAGGCAAAACACCACAAGCCCAGCATACGGCGGCAGCGGATCAGCATCGGCTGGCGCGCGTAGCGGGCGAGAGGCGTGACGCATAAGGTCACCAGCAGTAACTTCAGCGCCATTCTGCCGGTAAAGTGCTGAATGTCTTTAGCCGGATCGGCGCTGAACCAGCCCTGATCGACCGCCAGAATCAGCCACAGGAACGGCAGAAAAGCCGCCAGAGTGATAACTACCTTCAGCCAGCGGATATGCGTTGGGGTTAAGCGCACTCAGAAGTTCTCCCGTAAATCCAGGCCACGATATAGCGAGGCAACCTGATCGGCATAGCCATTGAACAGCAGCGTCGGCTGGCGCTGAACGTCCAGAATGCCGCCGGAGCCAATGAAACGCTCGGTGGCCTGTGACCAGCGCGGATGATCGACATGCGGATTCACGTTGGCGTAAAAGCCGTATTCATTGGGGGCCGACAGATTCCAGGTGGTCGGCGGCTGTTCGCGGGTCAGGCTGATCTGCACGATCGACTTGATCCCTTTGAAGCCATATTTCCACGGCGTGATCAGCCGCAAAGGTGCTCCATTCTGCGGCGGCAAGGCTTTGCCATACACACCAACGGTCAGCAGGGCCAGCGGATGCATGGCTTCGTCGAGCCGCAATCCTTCCACATAAGGGTATTTGAGGCCGCCGCCGATAAAGCGATCTTTCTGGCCGGGCATCTGCTCGGGATCGTACAACGTCTTGAAGGCCACATAGCGTGCGTTGCTGTTGGGCTCCGCCAGTTTAAGCAGTTTACCCAGTTCAAAGCCGAGCCAAGGCACCACCATCGACCAGGCTTCCACGCAGCGCATGCGATAAATACGCTGTTCGAGCGGGAAACGCTTCATCAGATCGTCGATATCCAGCGTGATCGGTTTGCCGACCTCACCGTCGATCTGCACCTTCCAGCCTGCGGTTTTTAGAGCACCAGCGTTAGCCGCCGGATCCGCTTTATCCAGACCAAATTCGTAGAAGTTATTGTAGCCGGTGACTTTTTCTTCCGGCGTCAGCGGCAGGTCAGCCTGCCAGATCTCCGGTTTGCTGAACTCCAACGCTTTGCCCGGTGGGGCTTTGGGCCGGTCATTGCCTTTGAACCATGACAGTAAATCGGCTTGCGCAGGGGTGGGTAAAGCCAGAGAGGCGGCGGTAATACCCAATGCCTGGAGCACTTTGCGCCGCTGATAGAACACGCTCTCCGGCGTGACATCGGCTTCGGTGAGTTTTCGTTGTTTGTTCATTATTTGTTCTCCGCAGGTGACGGTCTTAGCATGGCGTGAAAGCCAACGTAATGCGAGAGGTAGGAGGTAAAAATGGATGGCACAAGGCTTAAGGGGACTTTCCCTCTTCCGATGGAAGAGGGAACCGGTATCTGTTATTTCAGCGGATCTTCACTAGCGTACGGCCGGTGACTTGATTGTTCATCAGCGCAGCGGCAGCGGCAGGCACCTCTTCGAGCGGGATCTCCTGCGTTGCTTGCTCATAGAAACTGTCTGGCAGAATGCTGGCCAAGCGTTCCCAGACCGCCTGACGGCGCGGGAAGGGCGTGTGTACCGAATCAATCCCCTGTAGGCGTACATTGCGCAGAATAAAAGGCATTACCGTGGTGGGTAACTGGTAGCCACCCGCCAGACCGCAAGCGGCCACCGTGCCGTTGTAGTTCATCTGGGCCAGAACGCGGGCCAGCAATTTGTCGCCCACCGTATCGATGGCTCCGGCCCACAGCTGTTTTTCCAGCGGGCGTGGTGTGTCGAGATAATCGCTGCGGGGTAAGACTTCTTTAGCGCCGAGCGATTTCAGATAGTCGGTATTGCTGTTGCGGCCGCTGATGGCCGTCACGCTGTAGCCCAGCGCCGCCAGCAGCGCGATGGCGGTGCTGCCCACGCCGCCGCTGGCACCGGTAACCAGAATATCGCCGTCTGCGGGTTTTACCCCACCTTCTTCCAGCGCCATTACGCAAAGCATGGCGGTAAAACCCGCAGTGCCGAGGATCATTGCTTTACGTTCATTCAGCCCAGCAGGCAAAGGGACCAGCCATTCGCCGCAGACACGAGCCTGTTCGGCCAAGCCGCCCCAGTGGTTTTCGCCGACTCCCCAGCCGGTGAGCACCACGCTCTGGCCTGCTTTAAATCGTGGGTCTTTGCTGCTATGCACCCGGCCAGCAAAGTCAATGCCGGGTACCATCGGGAAGTTGCGAATAATCTTGCCTTTGCCGGTGATCGCCAGCGCGTCCTTATAATTAAGGCTGGACCAGTTGACGTCGACCGTCACATCACCCTCAGGCAACCGACCACTGTCGATATCTTTGACCTGCGCCAGGGTTTGATCGTCTTGTTGTTCCAATAACAATGCTCGCATGTCACTCTTCCCCTTGGTTTCATATTTTATATGAATGTTTAAATCGGTTGGGTTTGACTATATGCATAATAAAAATAAGTGTCCTGATAAAGGACAAAAAAATGGTGCTTAATAGTTTTCTTCATCAGCTATGCTTGATAGGTTGGTAAGGATAAGCTGATGCTGGGTAAGGAAAAAAAACGCTTTCTTAATTTTTTAAAATCAGGCTATTACGTTGTACTGAATTCGTTCATGAACAGGGCCTTTATCTATTAAAGGATGATTTTCGTTTAACTATTGCGGACAAGGCTCGGGGATGAGATTTACCACTAAACTCTCTGCATTGATCACCCTGCTCGTTGCCTTGGCTATGTTTCTCATGCTGATGGGGTGCTCTTACAGTTTCTTTTACGTGACTCAAGAGCGTCTTGAGCGCCGTTTCGATGCATTGGCGACTTCTCTCGATCAGGCGATGTTGCATGAGGCTCCTCAGGCACAGGATCACTGGTTGCCGCTGGTCATGCGGCCACTCGGTATCGTTGCCATCAGCGTGGATGCCGGGAAAAGCAATCTTTTTGCCTACCACCTGCCAACGATAAAAATGCCTTGGGAATCGCTTAATGGTTATCGGCAGACTTCGCTGATAATGATGCACCACCCTGGAACCACGCTGAATATCACCTATCTCGATCCTCTCGCCAGCGATGTTCGCTCACTACAGTCTACGGTGGCGGTTACCCTGTCGATCATCATCATGGTGATCATCCTGCTATTAAGCCTGCGCTGGCTACGAGAACAGGCCGACGGTGAAGAGCGTCTTGAGCGCCGTGCTCGGCGTATTCTCAATGGTGAACGTGAAGAAGTGCTCAAGGGGGATGTGCGCGAGTGGCCCGCCAACGTCAGTGGTGCGCTTGACCGTCTACTGGCGGATCTGGCCGAAGCGCGTGAGGAGCGCAACCGTGTCGATACCCTGATCCGCGCCTTTGCCGCACAGGATGCGAAAACCGGCCTTAACAACCGTCTGTTTTTTGATAACCAGCTGACGACGCAATTGGAGGAAGGGGGAGCACACGGCATCGTCATGATGGTGCGCCTGCCTGATTTCGATACGCTGCGTGAAATTCACGGTAACACAGCGGTACAGGAGTTGATGTACTCGTTGGTGAACCTGCTATCGACGTTTGTCATGCGCTATCCTGACGCCTTGCTGGCCCGTTATTTTCACAGCGACTTTACCGTATTGCTGCCGCACCGTACCTTGAAAGAAGCAGACGGCATTGCCGCGCAGTTGATTCACGCTATTGATGCATTACCTTCAACGACGCTTATCGATCGTGAGGCCTTCCTGCATATTGGTATTGTTGCCTATCGTAGCGGGCAAACCACCGAGCAAATTATTGATAACGCCGAGCAAGCCACCCGTAATGCCGCTCTCCAGGGGGAAAACAGCTGGTATGTCTACGACAGCGAGGTGCCAGAGAAGGGGCGCGGTAATGTCAAATGGCGTACCTTGCTCGAACAGGTATTGGCGCGCGGTGGGCCGGGCCTTTATTTGCAACCGGTGATCACGGTGGAAGGCGAAGTGCATCATCGGAAGGTGATGAGCCGCATCCACGACGGCGCGCAGGCATTGTTGCCCGCCGAGTATTTGCCTCTGATCAAACAGTTCGGGCTGGCAGAAAGCTATGATCGCCAGCATGTGGGTCGGATAATTCCGTTATTGGCCCTTTGGCCTGAAGAGACGCTGGCATTTCCGTTGTGTGTCGATTCATTATTACAGCGCAGTTTTCAGCGTTGGGTGCGTGATATGCTGCTACAGTGTGAAAAAAGTTCTCGCCGACGAATTCTGATTGAACTTGCTGAGGCAGAAGTGTGTCAACATATCGACCGTTTGCGTCCGGTGTTACGCTTGTTCTCGGGTTTGGGCTGCCGTTTGGTGGTTTCTCAGGCAGGGTTAACCGTGGTAAGTACCTCTTATATCAAGTCGTTACCGGTGGAGATCGTCAAGCTTCACCCAGGTTTGGTGAGGAGTATTGACCGACGGGATGAGAACCAATTGTTTGTTCAGAGCCTGACTGGAGCCTGTGAAGGGACTCATACGCAGGTTTTCGCCGTGGGCGTGCGTACGCGCAATGAATGGCAGACGCTGAAAGAGTGTGGAATTCTTGGCGGACAGGGCGATTTTTTTGCCTCGCCTGAGCCGATCGATGTCAGTCGTAAAAAATATTCGCGTCGTTATCGTGTTTAACCTGATGACCGGGCAAAAATTGACGTAGAATGGTCCGTCTTTTCCTGTGGGCGTCAATAGGTGCTTAACACCGATGACAATCAGGAAAAATGTTAGATTTTATGAGCTGTGTTACGCCGTCTGGTACGTTGATTTGGTGGGGAACTGAGCCTTTATTGAGGGATTTCAGCCTCCATTCGTTTTCCGTGCATTCGGTCAGAAACAACACAGACTATTTTTCACCGAAGCAGAACATTTTTGCGCCTTGTCGCTGCTTCGTGTGGTTGGTAAAGTAGGCGGATTTTATTTTCCGCCCCCAGCTTGCAGGATTATCCTTTCGTTATGTTTAAGAAATTTCGTGGCATGTTTTCTAATGACTTGTCCATCGACTTGGGTACCGCCAATACCCTGATTTATGTTAAAGGACAAGGCATTGTATTGAATGAACCGTCGGTGGTTGCCATTCGCCAGGATCGTGCCGGTTCACCCAAGAGCGTTGCGGCCGTGGGTCATGACGCCAAACAGATGCTGGGGCGTACGCCTGGCAATATCGCTGCTATTCGTCCGATGAAAGACGGCGTTATTGCCGACTTCTTTGTGACTGAAAAAATGTTGCAGCATTTTATCAAACAGGTTCACAGCAACAGCTTCATGCGCCCAAGTCCGCGTGTGCTGGTTTGCGTTCCCGTTGGGGCAACTCAGGTTGAACGCCGTGCGATCCGTGAGTCCGCTCAGGGTGCAGGCGCACGCGAAGTGTTCCTGATTGAAGAACCTATGGCTGCGGCTATCGGTGCTGGCTTGCCAGTATCGGAAGCAACCGGTTCCATGGTGGTTGATATCGGTGGCGGTACCACTGAAGTGGCGGTGATCTCGCTGAACGGCGTGGTCTACTCCTCTTCTGTGCGTATCGGCGGCGATCGTTTCGATGAAGCCATCATTAATTATGTGCGCCGTAACTACGGTTCACTGATCGGTGAAGCCACCGCAGAGCGTATCAAACACGGTATCGGTTCAGCCTATCCGGATGATGAAGTGCGCGAAATTGAAGTTCGTGGCCGTAACCTGGCCGAAGGTGTGCCGCGTGGCTTCACCATGAACTCCAATGAAATCCTTGAAGCCTTGCAGGAGCCGTTGACCGGTATCGTCAGCGCGGTCATGGTCGCGCTGGAACAGTGCCCGCCAGAACTGGCTTCTGACATCTCCGAGCGTGGTATGGTGTTGACCGGTGGTGGCGCGCTGTTGCGTAACCTGGATCGCCTGCTGATGGAAGAAACCGGGATCCCGGTGGTGGTTGCAGAAGATCCGTTGACCTGTGTGGCACGCGGTGGTGGTAAGGCGTTGGAAATGATCGACATGCATGGCGGCGATTTGTTCAGCGAAGAATAGTCAGCCCCAGATTGGTGGGATCGTATCGGATAACGGTAGTCGCATGGTATCAGGTGCGCTCCCCCCTTTCTGTTGTCGAGGAACTCGCATAATTTATGAAGCCCATTTTTAGCAGGGGGCCTTCCCTGCAACTACGACTTTTTTTGGCAGTGATCGCGGCCATCGCCTTGATCGTTGCCGACAGCCGGCTCGGTACGTTTGCTAAAATACGAAACTACATGGATACCGCCGTCAGCCCTTTTTATTTTTTGGCCAATGGGCCGCGTAAAGTTTTGGACAGCGTTTCAGAAACGCTGGCTACCCGCCAACAGCTTGAGCTGGAAAACCGTGCTTTGCGGCAGGAACTGCTGCTGAAAAACAGCGATATTCTTCTTCTTGGCCAATTCAAGCAGGAAAATGCCCGCTTGCGAGAACTGTTAGGTTCTCCGCTGCGCCAGGACGAACACAAAATGGTCACGCAGGTGATGTCGACCGGTTCCGATCCTTACAGCGATCAGGTGGTGATCGACAAAGGTTCGGATAACGGCGTTTATGAAGGCCAGCCGGTGATCAGTGATAAAGGTGTGGTTGGCCAAGTGGTGGCGGTGGCCAAAATGACCAGCCGCGTCTTGTTGATTTGCGATGCCTCGCATGCGTTGCCGATTCAGGTGTTGCGTAATGATATCCGCGTGATTGCCGCAGGCAGCGGCTGTGCCGACGATCTGCAACTGGAGCATTTACCAGGTAATACCGATATTCGCGTTGGCGACGTGTTGGTCACCTCGGGCTTGGGCGGTCGCTTCCCGGAAGGTTATCCGGTGGCGGTGGTTTCCTCGGTGAAAGTGGATAACCAGCGTGCCTATACGGTGATTCAGGCAAGGCCAACGGCCGGTCTGCAACGCTTGCGTTATCTGTTGCTGCTGTGGGGCGCCGATCGCAATGGCACCTTGCCGCTGCCGCCCGACGAAGTTCATCGCGTCGCGAACGAACGCCTGATGCAGATGATGCCGCAGGTGCTGCCGCCGGCGGATGCCATGGGCCCACCGGCTCCATTACCGGCCACCAGTAACACCGTGCCACCGGCTGCTACCGGGGTAACTACGGGCTCTGGAGCAACACGATGAACCGCTATCGCAGCAACGGGCGTTGGATGATCTGGCTGTCATTTCTTGTGGCGCTGGTGCTGCAGATTATGCCGTGGCCGGAGCAAATCTATATGTTTCGGCCATCCTGGTTGCTGCTGGTTCTGACCTACTGGGTGATGGCGTTGCCGCATCGGGTTAACGTCGGTACCGGCTTTATTCTGGGGTTGGTCATGGATCTGATCCTGGGTTCAACCCTCGGCGTGCGTGCGTTGGCGATGGGTATCATTGCCTATCTGGTAGCCTTTAAATTCCAACTGTTCCGCAATATGGCGCTGTGGCAACAGGCTTTAATTGTGGTGCTGCTGTCGTTGGCGATGGATGTGGTGGTCTTCTGGGCTGAGTTTTTAGTGATCAACGTTTCTTTCCGCCCCGAGGTATTCTGGAGTAGCGTGGTAAACGGTGTGCTCTGGCCGTGGCTGTTCCTGCTGATGCGCAAAATTCGCCGCCAGTTTGCCGTACAATAACAAGGATATACCCAATGAATTTCAAGTTGCTGCTTGAAGGATGAGAGATATATCAATGGTTTCGCTTTATCTTGCATCCGGTTCCCCACGTCGACATGAATTACTGACCCTGCTAGGCGTTCCGTTTGAAATCCTTCTGACACATACCGAAGAACAACGTCGGAGTGGTGAGGGGGCAGAAAACTATGTCTGCCGTCTGGCGCAGGAAAAAGCCGTAGCGGGAGTGGCGCTGGCAACGCAGGATTGGCCGGTGTTGGGTGCGGATACCATTGTGGTGTTGAATGGCCAGATATTGGAAAAGCCACGAGACAAAGAGGATGCCGCACAGATGTTGGCAGCCTTGTCCGGCAAACGGCATCAGGTGATGACCGCCGTGGCGATCGCCGATCGGCATGATGTGTTACGTCAGTTGGTGGTGACGGATGTCGTATTCCGCAGCCTGTCATCACAGGATATTCGCGACTATATTGCAACAGGCGAACCGATGGATAAAGCGGGCGCCTATGGAATTCAAGGAAAGGGTGGTTGTTTCGTCAGAACGATAACCGGGAGTTATCACGCGGTAATGGGGTTACCACTGGTCGAAACACATGAGCTGCTCAGCCATTTTGTCGCATTACGAGATGCAAGAACCGGCCAATAGACTTGCTTGAAAGAGGCAGAGGCAGGCATTATCGACCGGCTCTGAGGAGAAAACATGACAGCTGAGCTACTGGTTAATATCACACCGTCTGAAACGCGAGTTGCTTATATCGACGGTGGTATTCTGCAAGAGATCCACATCGAGCGCGAGGCCAAACGCGGCATCGTCGGCAATATCTATAAAGGGCGTGTCAGCCGGGTGTTACCGGGGAT
This sequence comes from Serratia sp. HNCC26DJ206, assembly GCF_057180605.1. Classification (NCBI taxonomy): domain Bacteria; kingdom Pseudomonadati; phylum Pseudomonadota; class Gammaproteobacteria; order Enterobacterales; family Yersiniaceae; genus Serratia; species Serratia sp. HNCC26DJ206. The sequence continues at coordinate 11,761 of NZ_JBXUGP010000023.1, read as the reverse complement.
GCAGGCGGCTTTTGTCGATATCGGTCTGGATAAAGCGGCTTTCCTGCACGCCTCCGATATTATGCCGCACACTGAATGCGTTGCCGGTGACGAGCAAAAAAACTTCCATGTCCGGGATATTGCTGAACTGGTGCGCCAAGGGCAGGATCTGATGGTGCAGGTGGTGAAAGATCCGCTGGGCACTAAAGGCGCGCGCCTTACCACCGATATTACCCTGCCTTCGCGCTATCTGGTCTTTATGCCAGGCGCCGCTCATGTCGGTGTTTCCCAACGTATTGAAAGCGAAGCCGAGCGTGAACGCTTGAAACGCGCCGTGGTCGGTTATTGCGACGATCTGGGTGGTTTTATCATCCGCACCGCCGCGGAAGGGATCGGCGAAGAAGAGTTGGCGCAGGACGCTGCCTTCCTCAAACGCTTGTGGACCAAGGTGATGGAGCGTAAAAAACGCAACCAGACCAAATACAAGCTGTATGGTGAACTGGCACTGGCACAGCGTATTCTGCGGGATTTTGCCGGTTCCGCGCTGGATCGGATTCGGGTCGATTCCCGCCTGACGCATGACCAACTGCTGGAATTCACCGGCGAATATATTCCCGATATCACCAACAAGCTGGAGCTGTACACCGGCAGCCAGCCGATTTTCGATCTGTACGATGTAGAAAACGAGATCCAGCGAGCGCTGGAGCGCAAGGTCGAGCTGAAATCCGGTGGCTATTTGATTATTGATCAAACCGAAGCCATGACCACCGTTGATATCAATACCGGTGCTTTTGTTGGTCACCGGAATCTTGATGAAACCATCTTCAATACCAATATCGAGGCGACGCAGGCGATTGCCCGCCAACTGCGGTTGCGTAACCTGGGCGGTATCATCATCATTGATTTCATCGATATGAACAATGAAGAGCACCGCCGCCGGGTATTGCATTCGCTGGAGCAGGCGCTGAGTAAAGATCGTGTGAAAACCACGATCAACGGCTTTTCTCAACTAGGATTAGTTGAGATGACGCGTAAACGTACGCGCGAAAGCATTGAACATGTGCTGTGCAACGACTGCCCAACCTGCAATGGCCGCGGAACGGTAAAAACGGTGGAAACCGTCTGTTATGAGATCATGCGCGAGATTGTGCGTGTACATCATGCTTACGATTCCGATCGCTTCCTGGTTTATGCCTCGGCGGCGGTAGGTGAAGCATTGAAAGGTGAGGAATCACATGCGCTGGCCGAAGTGGAGATCTTCGTCGGTAAGCAGGTTAAAGTGCAGATCGAACCTTTGTACAGCCAAGAACAGTTTGATGTCGTCATGATGTAAGCGTCTCTCCGCCCAATGGGGGCAATGAGTGGCGTTGAACTCTGCCAAGCCTGCTGCTTTATCGGGCCGGTGGAGGGGCAACAGTTAAGAAATTCCCGTTGCCAGGCAGCGGATGCAAGGAGAAATGCGTGAGGCGACTGCCCGGGATCCTGTTAGCCACAGGCGCCATTTTGATTGTTATTGTGGCGTTGCTGATCAGCGGGTTGCGCCTGTTGCTGCCTGAACTGAACAACTATCGCCCTCAATTGCTGGAGAAAGTGCAAGCGCTCTCCGGTGTCCCTATTGAAGCCGATTTTGTTCAGGGCAGTTGGGAAACGTTTGGACCAACGCTGGAAGTCCGCGATATCCGCCTGACCTTGCCAAAAAGCACCATGCAAATTGAGCGGGTGACGCTGGCGCTGGACGTGTGGCAATCTCTGCTGCGTTGGCGCTGGCAGTTCCGCGATCTGACCTTCTACCAGTTGCAGCTCGATCTCAACGCCACGCTTGGCGGCGATGGCAATAATGGTAATACCCTCACGCCCAGCCGGGTCAGCGATCTGTTCCTTTACCAACTGGATCATTTCGATCTGCGCGATAGTCGCATTTCTTTCCTTACGCCGTCAGACTCGCGTGCTGAATTCCACATCCCGCAGCTTACCTGGTTGAACAGCCTGAATCGCCACCGCGCCGAGGGGCAGATTAGCCTGTCCACCCTCAATGGGCAGCACGGTGCGGTGCAGCTACGCCTGGATCTGCGTGATGAACAGGGGTTGTTGAATACCGGTATGGTCTATATGCAGGCCGACGATATCGATATGAAACCCTGGTTTAGCCGCTGGCTGAAAACCAATACCGGTCTGGAAAGTGCTGACTTCAGTCTGGCGGCCTGGTTACAACTGAAGAATGGCGAAATTTATGGCGGTAATGTCTTGCTCAAGCAAGGGGTTGCTCGTTGGTCGGCAGCGAATGCGCCACATCAATTGGATGTGGATAATCTGGCACTGGCGTTGAAGCGCGAAGGCAATGGCTGGCAGGTTAACGTGCCGCAGCTGAATCTGAAAACCGACGGCCAGGCTTGGCCGCCGGGTACTTTGGCGGCGCTGTGGTTGCCGGAAAATAATCAGTTTATCGGGCCAAGTCAGAACGAAGAACTGCGGATCCGTGCGGCCGGGATTCAGCTTGAGCGGCTCGACGCGTTGCTGCCGACTTTTTCTTTCCTCAGCCCGGACACGCTGGATCGTTGGAAAGACCTGCAACCACAGGGCAAACTCCGTGCGCTGGCGCTGGATATCCCGCTGAAACAGCCAGAGAAAACCCGTTTTCAGGCACTGTGGCAGGATTTGAGCTGGCAGCATTGGAAACTGCTGCCGGGAATGAATCATTTCTCGGGTGCGTTATCGGGCAGTGTGGAGCATGGTCGTTTGACGCTGGGCTTGCGTGACAGCACGCTGCCTTACGGCGATATGTTCCGCGCTCCGCTGGAAATTAGCCGTGCGCAGGGGGCATTGACCTGGCAGAACAGTGATAAAGGCTGGGAGTTAGCCGGTAGAGATTTGGATGTAAAAGCCAAATCGCTGTGGGTTAACGGTGATTTCCGTTACCAGCAGCCGGCCAACGGCGGGCCTTGGTTGGATATTCTTGCAGGCATCCGCCTCTATGATGGTGCCGATGCCTGGCGTTATTTCCCCGAACCGCTGATGGGTAAACATCTGGTGGATTACCTCAGCGGCGCCATTCAGGGCGGCCAGGTAGACAATGCTTCACTGATTTATGCCGGTAACCCGCATCAGTTCCCGTATAAACAAAATGACGGTCAGTTCCAGGTTTATGTTCCGCTGCGACATGCCACCTTCGAATTCCAGCCGGAATGGCCAGCGTTGGAGGATTTGGCGATCGATCTTGATTTCGTCAACGATGGTTTGTGGATGAATGCGCCGCAGACTCGGCTGGGCAACGTGGCGGGTAGAAATGTCACCGCCGTGATCCCGGATTATCTGAAGCAAAAGCTGTTCGTCGATGCGGATATCGCCGGGGCCGGGCAGGATATACAAGACTATTTCCAACAGACGCCGCTGGATCACTCAATAGGGGCGGCATTGGATGAACTGCAGGTGGGTGGCAATGTCAGTGGGCGCTTACACCTTGATATCCCGCTGGACGGGGAGTTGGTGACGGCGACAGGCGAAGTGACGCTGCACAACAATTCACTGCTGGTGAAACCACTGGCCAGCCAGTTGGAGAATGTGACCGGTAAATTCCGCTTTAATAACGGTAATCTGGATAGCGATACGCTGGCGGCCAACTGGTTTGGCCAACCGCTGGCCATCAACTTCACCACTCAGGAACAGCCGCAGGATTATAAGGTGAATGTGGCGCTGAAAGGTGACTGGCAACCGGCCAAGCTCGAAGGTATACCGCCAGAGGTGGCAACATCCCTTAAGGGCAGCGCCGCGTGGCAAAGCGAGGTGGCCATCCATCTGCCGCACAAGGGCGAACCCAGCTATGAAGTGGCGGTGAACGCCGATCTGAAAAAAGTGAGCAGTAACTTACCTGCGCCGCTCGATAAACCGGCGGGAGCCGCTTTGCCCGTCAGCGTGAAAGCCAAAGGTGGCTTGCATAGTTTCCTTCTCAGCGGTAACGCGGGTAAGCAAAACCACTTTAACAGCGAATGGCTGCTGGCCGATCAACAGGTAGCGCTAGCCCGTGCCGCGTGGCAAACCGGCGCGAGTGCGGTTCCCGATCTGCCAAAAGACCCCGCGCTGATGCTGAATCTGCCGCCGCTGGATGGCGAACAATGGCTGGCGCTCTTGGCACCGGCGATCAAGCAGAGCGGTGAAGCCGGTAAGGCGGGCAATGTCAGTTTCCCAACCAAGGTTACGCTCAATACGCCGCAACTTTTATTAGGCGGGCAGGCGTGGCACAACCTCCAGCTTGCGGTGGAAAAACAGCTTGGGGGCATGAGCAGCGTCACGGCCAAGGGGAATGAACTTGATGGCAGCCTGAAGATGCCGGATCACGGCCCGTGGCGGCTGGATCTCAGCTTTCTTTATTACAATCCGCAGTTTTCTGACGATAAGAACGCTCCAGGCACTACCAACCCGCTGGCATCTGACAAGATTTCGTTCCAGGGCTGGCCTTCGGTCATGTTGCGCTGCGAGTCATGTTGGGTATTAGGGCAGAAGCTGGGCAAAGTTGAAGCCGATATTAAGCATGACGGTGATTCCCTGGTGCTGACGCACGGCCTGGTGGATACCGGCCAGGGTCGGATGACGGTGTCTGGCCTGTGGAAACAGAACGGCCATGAAGAGCGCAGCGCTCTGGAAGGCAAACTGTTGGGCAGCAAGATCGATCAGACGGCCAGCTTCTTTGGCGTCACTATTCCGCTGAAAGATGCTCCTTATACGATTGATTTTGATCTGCACTGGCATGGCCAGCCGTGGAAACCGCGGCTCGATACGCTGAATGGCACCATGAAGATCGATCTGGGCAAAGGCGAGATTGACAATATCGGCGGTGGCCGCGCTGGCCAGCTGTTGCGGTTGGTGAGTTTTGACGCCCTGCTGCGCAAGTTGCAGTTCGATTTCAGGGATACTTTTGGTAATGGTTTCTACTTTGACTCCATACGCGGCAACATCTTGACGAAAGATGGCATAATGCATACAGATAATTTATTTATTGATGGCTTGGCGGCCGATATTGCCATGAGCGGCCAGATCGATCTGGTACGTCGCCAGATTGAGATGCAGGCGGTGGTTGCGCCGGAACTGTCGGCCACGGTGGGCGTCGCTACGGCGTTTGTGATTAACCCGATTGTCGGTGCGGCGGTGTTTGCCGCCACCAAAGTGCTGGGGCCGTTGTGGAGCAAGATCTCGTTTATTCGCTATGACATCAGCGGTAGTCTGGATCAGCCAAGTATCAATGAGGTGTTGCGTAAGCCAAGAGAGGATAAGGCGCCATGAAAAATGCTAACGTTGCGTTGTTACAACTGTGTAGCGGTGACCAGGTGCGGGATAACCTGGCTCAGATTGAACAGCAAATCAAGCAGCTCAATGCCGGGGTAAAACTGGTCATGACGCCGGAGAATGCCTTGCTGTTCGCCAACTCGGCTGCCTATCGGGAACATGCAGAACAGCAAGGTGACGGGCCGCTGCAACAGGCGGTGCGTGACATGGCTCGGCGTTACGACGTCTGGCTGTTGGTGGGTTCCATGCCTCTGATCAGCCGTGAAGATCCGCAGCGTATTACCACCAGCAGCTTGTTATTTGATAGCCAAGGCGAGATTCGTGCCCGTTACGACAAAATGCATATGTTCGATGTGGATATCAACGATATGCATGCACATTATCGTGAGTCGGATACCTATCAGCATGGCCAGCAGTTGACGGTGGTCGATACCCCCGTTGGGCGCTTGGGCATGACGATATGCTACGATTTACGTTTCCCAGGTTTGTACCAGGCGCTGCGGGCGCAGGGTGCTGAGCTGATCTCGGTGCCAGCGGCATTTACCCGCCTCACCGGCGAGGCGCACTGGGAAATCCTGCTGCGCGCACGGGCGATCGAGAACCAATGTGTGATCCTGGCTCCGGCACAGGTAGGGCGCCATGGTGCAACCCGCCGCACCTGGGGTCACTCCATAGCGGTCGACGGTTGGGGCAATGTGCTGGCAGAAAACGCCGATGCCGTCTCCGCGCTGAAAGTGCGTGTGGATATTGGCGCGTTGAAAACCATTCGCGCCCAGATGCCAGTGATGCAACACAACCGATTCCAGCCGTCGCTGATCGCGCCGGTTGAACCCTCCTCCTCACATCAAGAGTGAAAAACTATGAGCCTGACGTTTGTCAGTGAGCAATTACTCGCTGTAAATAAGCTGAGTCACCAAGACCTGTTCTCCGTATTGGGTCAACTGGCCGAACGCCGCCTCGATTATGCCGATCTCTATTTTCAGTCCAGCTACCATGAGAGCTGGGTGATTGAGGACAGCATTATCAAAGATGGCTCTTACAATATCGATCAGGGCGTTGGCGTGCGCGCCGTCAGCGGTGAGAAAACCGGTTTTGCCTATGCAGACCAGATCACCCTGAATGCCCTAAATCAGAGTGCCCATGCCGCACGCAGTATTGTGCGCGACAGCGGCAATGGCAAAGTCCATACCTTGGGTGAAATCAGCCATCAGGCGCTGTATCCGTTGCTCGATCCGCTGCAAAGCTTGCCGCGCGAAGAGAAAATCGCTTTGCTGCACCGGGTGGATAAAGTGGCGCGCGCCGCAGACAAGCGCGTACAGGAAGTGACGGCCAGTATCACCGGTGTGTATGAACAGATACTGGTGGCAGCTACCGATGGCACACTGGCGGCGGACGTTCGCCCGCTGGTGCGTTTCTCAGTCAGCGTGCTGGTGGAAGAAGACGGCAAGCGCGAGCGCGGTGCCAGCGGCGGCGGTGGCCGTTTCGGCTATGACTATTTCCTGGAGGTGGTTGACGGTGAAGTGCGTGCCGATGCGTTCGCTAAAGAAGCGGTACGCATGGCGCTGATCAATCTCTCTGCCGTTGCCGCCCCCGCTGGCACCATGCCGGTGGTTTTGGGTGCCGGTTGGCCGGGTGTATTGCTGCATGAAGCGGTCGGCCACGGGCTGGAAGGTGATTTCAACCGCCGCGGCACCTCCGTATTCAGCGGCCAGATGGGACAACTGGTGGCTTCCGAACTCTGTACCGTGGTGGATGATGGCACGCTTCAGGGCCGCCGTGGTTCATTGGCGATTGATGATGAAGGGGTGCCAGGCCAGTACAACGTGCTGATCGAAAACGGCATTCTGAAAGGTTACATGCAGGATAAACTCAACGCGCGCCTGATGGGCGTTGCGCCTACCGGAAACGGCCGCCGTGAGTCTTATGCTCATCTGCCGATGCCGCGCATGACCAACACCTATATGCTGGCGGGCAAATCGACGCCGGAAGATATCATTGCCAGCGTCGAATACGGCCTGTATGCGCCGAATTTTGGCGGTGGCCAAGTAGATATCACCTCTGGTAAGTTCGTGTTCTCCACCTCCGAAGCCTATCTGATTGAAAACGGCCGCATCACCAAACCGGTGAAAGGCGCGACGCTGATCGGCTCCGGCATTGAAGCGATGCAGCAAATCTCAATGGTCGGTAACGATCTGGCGCTGGATAAAGGCGTCGGCGTGTGCGGTAAAGAAGGACAAAGCTTGCCGGTCGGCGTCGGCCAACCCACGCTGAAGCTGGATTCATTGACCGTCGGTGGCACAGCGTAACTCGATTTAAACGATGGGATGCGTTTTCTGCATCCATGGGGGCGAAAGCCCCCTTTTTTTTGTGCTGAGTTAAAAATTTCGGAGAGGTATAATTTGCTATCGTTATTACCTGACTGAGATTAAATAAAACAATTAAGTGATTTTTTGGTTTTTTATACTTTTTTTAATGGGAATGAACTTATTTTTCGGCCATTAAAGGTCGTAAAGAACAAAAGTAGATACTTGTCTGATGCAGGGTTACCTGGTTAGAATGCGCCCAAATCATTAAAGTGACTTATCTGAATGGACTCGGTAACTCAACGGATCGCAGCAGTATTGCTGTGTTTATCCTATTCTTCTGGCGCGAGCATCAACATGCTCAGCCTGCCTCCTTCGGTGTTGCTATGAGCAACTTTCAACTTGCTTCTGGCAGCGTTGTCATCCAAATCAATTAATTGATTAAGCTCAGCAGGATAAATATGCCTCATTTGCGGGCCAGCCTCTTCTGTTTGGCGACACAGCCTGTGTCGCTGGTGTCAGCCAATATGCTCTCACCTGCCGCGCCGCAGAATGCGGCGGCCATCGATGCTCAAGAACAAAACCGGCAGCAAGAAAGGGAACGGGTTTTACAGCAGCAAAATACCCCGCAAACCGATGTGCGTCTCACCCGACCAACGGCTTCATTGCCTGATTACCCGGCCGATGAATCGCCGTGCTTTACCATTAATACCTTTACGTTGGTTGGGGACGAAGCCAGCCGTTTCCAATGGGCGCTGGACGCTGCCGATAGCGCGAAAGGCCGCTGCTTAGGGTCGCAAGGGATCCTATTGGTGATCAACAAAGTCCAGAATGCCATTTTGGAACAAGGGTAACCCAGCAGAAGCAGCGGCTGCTGCAAGGTTGGAAAGTGTCCTTGGTCCGTTGGAAAGAGCGCCTGATACAGGTGGAAAAACTGCTGACTTTATTATAAGCAGTGGCTCTAACGCAGGCAAAACGGTTGACTTTATGTACACGACAAAGAGTTTGTCTCAGAAAGAGATTGATGGGATTAACAAATTTTTTGAAAAAACATGACTACCTCCTTAAAAGTGGGAGACATTCCTAGAGGCCAGAAGCAAATTCTTGAGCATCTGGAAAAAGCAGACATAGTTCCTGTTGATTTTACAGTGTTAACACCATCAAACCAGAAGGTTTTTATGGACTACATAAAAACTTTACCTAAAAATCAACAAATTAAAATTATCATTATGAGGTGACTATGGGTTCTTTCGTTAACGTGGGGTATAAGCCACCATATAATGACAGCTATCAAGGAAAAGGTCTTACCGTAGGCCTTAATAGAACATGGTCTAACGCTTTGGAAGTATTGTTTGACGATGCTTTGCAGGAGCGTTATCCCGATATACATGAAAAGATAATGCTGTATTTACCATTAGATCAAATAACGTTAGCTGAGTTAGAAAAAGAAGAATTCAATGTGGCTGTAAAAACTATACGGGAGTGTATTAACAGTCGAATAGAGCCAACCCAAGGCCAATTCATCCAGAAACGTGTATGGGAGGAAGAAATAGAACCTCTTATTCAACAAGATGAACGTTATCAACAACAAAGTTAAGGTAAAAAAACCGGCCAAGTTCAACAGGCTGGGATTGTTTTTTTACGTTTTGAAAACCTCCACTTCCCGCCGCTGCAACCGGAGTACACCGAGCGCAGCGGTCACTTCCAGTTGTTCCGCATCGATAATGCCGGACTCGGTAAGCCAGTCGCCGCCGATAATCATCTCGCCGTTCTCCCGCACCCAATCCGCCCCTAAATCTTGCCGGTGTTGGCTGGGTATACTCGGCCCATCCTAGGCCTCGCCCCTTCGGGGTCGCTGCAAGCAGCGTTCAACTTTGCCAGTGGCAAAGTTGTCGCACAGCGCTTCCCAGGTGGCCTCGTCGGTGACGACAGTGATCCAGAGCTGGTGATGCTGGCGCGTCAGTTGTAACGGCGTGCCGCAGGTAAAACCGAGTGTCGCCAGCGTATCACCTGCCAATATCAGCTCCAGGATCGGTTCAGGGGTAAAGGTGACGTTCATAAGTTATCCTCCGTGGCTGGCGCGGTGCGGATAATCAGTTGGCCGTGTTCGGCGGTAATACTCACCGGTTGGCCCTTCGTAAAACCCACTGTTCCAGCCATCTTCCCTTGATGGTCAGTTGCGGCAGTGGGTTCGGCCTGCACACACAGGCGCAGACGGTGCATCTGCGCCTAAAGAACGTTGCCATATTCTCTAACTATTACACCGTCGCCGTACTCTGATCCGAGCCATTAACGGTGACGTCAATCAGTGCTGGGGCTTGCAGGCCCGCCAGTTCAGGCTCAGGTGCTGATAGCTGCGGTGTACCCGCTTTCCCCGATTGCACGCCCAGGTTGTAAACCACCGTAGCAACCCCTGCGGGATCGCGCGCGGTGGTTCCAAAACTGGAATGGCGCACGTTGATATTTTCAATGACGCAGTTTTCTCCCGGCGCACTGCTTGCGGCGGCCAGATCGGGGGCATAGATATTGATAAATATCGGTGCGTTGGAAGGCCCACATTGGAAGCCGCTGACGTAGATATCGCGCATCTCATAGTTGCGCGTTCCGCCTGTATTCTGCTGGGGGCTGGCATAGCCGTTGTAGTTACCATCCAGCAGGATCGCACCGTAGAGGTTATTAGCGGTTGACGTACCGGCAGGCACGTTGATATTACGCATGTAGATATTGCGGATGTAGCCACCAATCCCACTATTACTTTTCAGACGTAGTGCAGCATATAAATTGGTACTGCTCATGGTGATGTTTTGCGCATAAACGTTATAGACGCCGCCAGAAATTTCACTGCCCAGCGTTACGCCACCATGCCCTTCGGCCATTTTGCAGTTTTGTATCACGATATTGTAAGAAGGGCGCGGGCCACCGGTGCCGTCAGGAGAGAAGTTGAAACCATCTCCGCCACGGCCAGACTTGATGGCGATGCAGTCGTCACCGGTGTTAAAGGTACAGCCATCGATCAGCACGCCTGAACAACAGACCGGATCGCAGCCGTCGTTGTTGGTGCCAAGGCTTTCGGCAGTCACCCCACGTACCGTCACATTAGTGCACAGCACCGGAGCCACTATCCACATGGGTGAGCGGGTGAAGGTAACGCCTTCAATCAGGACGACTTCGCACTCCCAGAAACCGACAAAGTTGGGCCGCAAAAAGCTCATCTTGCCGCTGTCTGCATTGGGCCCGAAGGTAGGTGTGTTGCCCAGTACCCGCTCGCTCCAGGGCAGGTAGCTTTGCTCGTCAGCACTGTTTTTCAATGCGTCACTTTCGGCTGCCTGATTACCGGAGATGATGGGATCGGCGTTGCTTGGATCGTTGCCATAAGTAGTAGAACCTTTCCATGGCCACCACGCCGTTTTGCTAGCCTGCCCGTCAAATGTCCCTAATCCGGTTACAGCAATATTGTTCGCCTGATAGGCATACAAAAATGGCGAGTAGTTGTAGCAGGGATTAGCCTCGAAGTGCGTCAGCACGGTGGGGTAAAACGCCGGATCAGTTCCAAACAATACGGTGGTATCAGCACTCTCAAGATACAGGTTAACGTTAGAAAGCAGGGTGATAGGGCCATTCACTAACCAGGTACCTGATGGCACGACGACGCGGCCACCCCCGGCATCATGGCAGGCCTGAATAGCCGCGGTAAAAGCACTCAAACAGTCATCGGTGCCTCCAGACAGGGCACCGTAGGTGGTTATCGAAAAATCTCGTGTGGGGAAAACCGGTAGGCGAATGTCGTTAATAATCTTCTGTACGGCGGCATCATCCCAATAGGGGTCTGCAGGGACAGGCGGTTTATTATCTTTACCATGCGATATTGACGTACTGCTCCAATCATTACAGGCTGAAAGTATAAAAGGTGATAGTACGGTCGATAATACAAAGGTCCTACGCTTCATGAAAACTCCCTTTGATAAAAAGATATATCCTTCATGGATTTCAAGATGCAGCAACACATTGAGGTGAGTACAGTCAATGTATCTGTAACGCTAATTACTGTTGGCGTAATTAAACGTATTCTCAGACCCTGGTAACGTTAGAAAATTATATTAAATGGATTAATAACTAAATTTTATTATTTTATTGTTGCTTTATTCATTACTCTGACGAGCGTAAAAATATCTTCTGCGTGATCAATATGCCCCGGTATTAAC